>NZ_JAZVJO010000531.1:0-2877 GCF_059453735.1 Peribacillus sp.
ACGTGAACAGTTAGACGAAACGAAGAAAGTATGGAAAGAAAAGCAAGGCCAAGAAAATAGTGAGGTTACAGTAGAAGATATTGCCCATGTTGTATCAAGCTGGACTGGGGTACCTGTAACAAGACTCGCACAGACTGAATCAGATAAGTTATTAAACATGGAGGCTATTCTTCATGACAGGGTTATCGGTCAGGACGAAGCTGTTAAAGCAGTTTCAAAGGCGGTTCGACGTTCAAGAGCAGGATTAAAGGATCCAAAACGTCCAACCGGTTCATTCATTTTCTTAGGACCAACTGGGGTTGGTAAAACGGAATTAGCAAGAGCACTTGCTGAGTCGATCTTTGGCGATGAAAATGCGATGATCCGCATTGATATGTCTGAGTATATGGAAAAACATTCGACTTCACGTCTAGTGGGTTCGCCTCCAGGATATGTAGGATATGAGGAAGGCGGCCAGTTGACAGAAAAAGTACGTCGTAAGCCGTATTCTGTAGTTCTGCTGGATGAAATTGAAAAAGCCCATCCAGATGTATTTAACATCCTTCTGCAAGTGCTTGAAGACGGAAGACTTACTGATTCTAAAGGCAGAACAGTTGATTTCAGAAATACGCTTTTAATTATGACATCGAATGTCGGAGCATCCGCGTTAAGAATGAATAAGTACGTTGGATTTGCTGTACAGAGTGAGGCTAATGGGTATTCAGATATGAAAGGAAAGGTTATGGAAGAGCTTAAACGTGCCTTCCGTCCAGAATTCCTGAATCGTATCGATGAGACCATCGTATTCCATTCACTTGAGAAAAAACATCTGAAGGAAATTGTTTCTTTAATGACCAATCAGTTAACAGAACGATTGAAAGAACAAGATATTTTATTAGAACTTACCGATAAAGCGAAAGAAAAGATAGCAGATGAAGGGTATAACCCGGAATACGGTGCACGACCAATTCGCCGGGCTATTCAAAAGCATGTGGAAGACTATCTTTCCGAAGAATTACTTAAAGGAACCATTGTAAAAGGAAAGAAAATTATAATGGACGTCGAAAACGGTGAATTCCTAATAAAAGACGGGGAAACTGTTGATAGTAGTAAATAATAAGAAATAAATCCTTCAGGGAGGTACACGGTTTCATGCCGTGTACCTCTGTTTTTTTATAATTCTCCCCATATAGAATGTGATCTGCAGAAACAGTCGATAAATGAAAGGAACTTTAAGAAGGATAATAGCACGGTTCTATTTAATTTATAAAGTAGTTATTTTTTTCAAAGTTAACGATAAGGATAAGGAGTAATACCTTTCAGAGCCGCCTGGTTGATGTTAATTCGTCAGTTAGATAGACTTACCAGGAAAAGGACTGAACTGCATAAGGAGGCGGCTAAACTAGATATGGGAAGTTAGAACCCTCAGATTAGCAGACGTTTCACCGTTGTGAAAACTCTTAAGTAGGTGGAGGAGGGTGAAGATGACTGATAAGAAGACATATGAAAAAATGAGACTAGAGATTCTTCAACTAGTGGCACCAGGTACCCCATTGCGAGAAGGCATAGATAATGTCCTGCGTGCTAATACAGGCGGTTTAATTGTAATTGGAAGTTCAGAAAAAGTCCGCTCGGTGGTGGATGGTGGGTTCCCGATTAATTGCACCTTCACACCCAGCACCCTTTATGAATTAGCCAAAATGGATGGAGCCATTATTTTAAACGATAAAGCAGATCGGATTATCCTTGCAAATGCTCAGCTGGCACCAGACACGACCGTTCCTTCTAGGGAAACTGGAATGCGCCATAGGACTGCGGAGCGGGTAGCCAGGGAAACAAAAGCAATGGTGATTGCCATTTCGCAGCGTCGGAACATTATTACTTTATATCAAGGTACTTTTCGTTATGTATTAAAGGATATTGAAGTTATTCTCGCGAAAGCCAATCTAGCTGTACAAACACTGGAGAAATATAAAGTTGTATTTCAGCAGAGCATAACGGAACTGGGCTTAATGGAATTTGAAGAAGTGGTTCGTTATGCCGATTTACTGCAGGTATTTCACCGCTACTTAATGGTCCTGCGCATTAAAGCAGAGCTTTCAGCCTATTTAAATGAATTAGGTACTGAGGGGCGGTTAATACAGCTGCAAATGAATGAACTGTTAGCAACCTTAGAAACAGAAGGACTGCTGCTGATTAAGGATTATTCTAATCATCCAGAAGAACAGCCTGCTTCTATCCTTAGCCGCATGCATGAGCTTGCTCAGCAGGAAAAACATGAGGAGAGCCTAGTATTAAAGATTCTCGGACATAACGGATATATTCATCTTGATGAAATAATCCACCCTAAAGGATACAGGATTCTGCATAAAATTCCTCGCCTGCCATTATTAATTGTCGATAATCTAGTTGCTCGTTTTAAAAATTTCGGTAATATTACAAAAGCCTCTACATTAGATCTTGATGAAGTGGAAGGTATCGGAGAAGTCAGAGCAAAAAAAATTCAAGAAGGACTTAAAATGTTGAAAAATCAATTTTTAGCTGAGCGGAGAATGTAAGTAAGAAGATATATTTTGTGACAAGAGGGAATTATTTTTGACACGTAAAATTTTGGGTGCTAGTCTAGAAATAAATGAGAAAGACACGCTGCACCATGGTATTATGCGGAATTATGGCAATATAGAAGGAAAAATATACACGTAAATGTTTCATTTTTAAAAATTGTTTATGTGGTTTGTATGAAATTATTCAGGGAAGATTACCTGGTACTTTCCGCTCAGGTGCATGAATGCGAACAGACGGAGAAGGCCATCGTAATATGCATCGAAGTAACCGTCCTCGTATGGTTCGTTCTTAGAGTTCCAGAGAGCGTCGATGAACTCACGGCTGATCTCATGG
>NZ_JAZVJO010000532.1:0-2850 GCF_059453735.1 Peribacillus sp.
GGGAAATCCTCATTTGCTAATGCCCTAATTGGTGAATCCGTTCTTCCTGTTTCCCCGAATCCGACTACGGCGGCAATTAATAAGATTCAAGCAGCTGACCATAATCATGATCATGGAACTGCAAATGTGACACTTAAAACAGCTGACATGCTGCTTGAGGATGTTTCAATCGCTCTGGATGCGTTTGGGCAAAAAGCTGTATCGCTGGATCTTGCTTACGAAACCGCTGCTCGTTTACTCAATGAAACGAGTATTGATAAAGGAAAGACGCATTTATCTTTCCTCAGAGCATTTGTTCAAGGCTATCCTGAGCACAGCGGAGATTTAGGTACAACAATAACCGTTGACTTAACAGGCTTTAAAGCTTACGCCGCAGAAGAAGCAAAGTCCTGTTTTGTGGATTTAATTGACTTGTATTATGACTGCGCCCTTACCAAGCAGGGGATGGTGTTAGTGGATACACCGGGTGCAGATTCAATCAATGCGCGTCATACGGGTGCTGCCTTTGAATACATCAAAAATGCGGATGCGATCCTTTTTGTGACGTACTATAATCATCCATTTTCGAAGGCAGACCGGGAATTCCTCATTCAACTCGGACGTGTTAAGGATTCCTTCGCCATGGATAAAATGTTTTTTGTGGTTAATGCAGTCGATTTAGCTCAGGATAATGAAGAACTGGATGAAGTAATTGATTATGTACAAAATCAACTTGGTGGATTTGGAATTCGTTTTCCTAAATTATTTTCTGTTACAAGTAAAGGGGCTCTTGCAGAAAAACAAGCTGAACAATCTTTCTCCCATCATTTTTTACAGGATAGCGGGATGAAGCATTTTGAAAAAGTATTTCATGCGTTTATTGAACAAGATTTAACGAATTTGGCTATCGTATCTGCAATGGCAGCAATCGCTAGAACCGAAACCCTGTTGCAAGAAGTAGTAACGACGTCTAAACAAGATGAAGCATCTAAGGCTGCTGCACTTCGTCAGTTAGCAGAAGATTATCAACAAGTCCTTAGATTAGCTGCTGACATACAAGATGATGCAGAACAGCAAAAACTACGGAAAGAAATTGATGAATTAATTTATTATAGCAAGCAACGTGTGTTCTTCCGATTTGCAGACTTTTTTAAAGAATCATTTAATCCAGCGGTCATTAAAGAAGGGGAAGACCTTAAAACTGTACTTCGAGAAACGCTTCAAAACTTTTTAACCGCAATCGGTTTCGATTTTGGGCAAGAAATGAGAGCAACTTCCTTAAGGACGGAAATGACTGTTCATAAGTTGGTAAGAGAAAAACAAGCTTCCTTTATAGAACAGGCTCAACGTGTCAAAAAAACATTATCACTGCAGTCTTATGATCCTGTGAAAAAAGAAACACTTGAATTCCAACCAGCCTTTCATAATCTTTCCGATCAAGAGTTTAGAAAAGAACTAGGGTTGTTTAAAAATCCAAAAGCTTTCTTTGAAAAAAATGAAAAAGTTATCATGAGTCAGGCACTTCAGGAACGCTTAGATCCCTTAGCGCTTGCCTATGTAAATGAACAGGGGAATCGTCTGTATGAAGAGTATTCCGTGCATCTTCACAATGAAATAGCCTCTCTTAAGCAGGCGACGATTGCAGAAACGGAGGATATATTTGCCGGACTGAAGGCGGGCTTGGAAGAAACCGTGGATGCTGACTATTTCGAGAAAATAATCAAAAAGGTTCAGAGAATTGTACAGGACTAGGTTGGTAGTAAAGGAGAATGTAAATGAAGATGATCCTTGAGGCACATGAAGTATTGGAAAAACTGAATGAACCGGATGTTAGACTTGTCGATTGCCGGTTTGCACTTGGTAAGCCCGATATGGGGAAAACCGAATATGATCGTGATCATATTCCTTCGGCCGTGTTCTTTGATTTGGAGCGTGATTTGTCTGGAAGCGTTCAGGTTCACGGCGGGAGACATCCTTTACCTGACATCAGTGTACTTAAAAAAAGATTAGAGAATTCAGGCATCAGTCGTTCGACCACTGTCATTGCTTATGATGATGGACACGCTGCAGGGGCTGCTCGTTTTATCTGGATTTTAATGTATCTGGGCCATTCTAAGGTGTTTCTTCTAAACGGCGGTTATTCGGCTTGGAAAGAAAGCAATTATCCGATTACCAGTGACATTCCTACATTCAACCGAGTTGATTTTCTTGTCGACATTAATGAAGACCTAGTGGCAAGATATGATGAGGTTGTTCGTTTCTCGCAAAACGATTCCAAAACAGTTCTGATTGATTCAAGAGAAAATCAACGGTATACAGGACGTGAGGAACCCATTGATAAAAAAGCTGGACATATACCTGGAGCCATCAACTATTATTGGGAAGATTCCTTTAGCAATGGATACTTTCTACCAAGAGAAGCGCAGAAAAAGCGCTTTAGTCAATTAGATCCCGATCAAGAAGTTATTGTGTATTGTGGATCGGGTATCACTGCGGCGGCTAACTTTATGGCTCTAAAGGACGCAGGATTTAAACGGGTAAAACTCTATACGGGCAGCTTTAGTGATTGGATTTCTTATGAAGATAATCCAGTCATCACTGATGTCGAACTAGAGTGAATAGGATGAAAACACTCCCTTTCAGAGATTCTTATGATAAGATACAAGCAGACAATCTTTTGAGGTGAGTAAACGTGAAATTGGATGAAAACAATCAGATGCCTTCCTTCATGCTTGTAGATGGAATGGCCCTTTTATTTAGAGCATTTTATGCAACAGCCGTTACCGGTCAGTTCATGATTAATTCAAAAGGCCTGCCGACAAACGCGGTTCAAGGTTTTCTAAAGCATATGCTTACAGCAGTCAACCATTT
>NZ_JAZVJO010000533.1:0-4087 GCF_059453735.1 Peribacillus sp.
ATACTTTCTTCGTTTCATCCAACTGTTCACGTAATCGCTGTTCTGTATCTCGAAGCGATGCAGCTTTTTCAAATTCTTGACTCTGCACGGAAGAATCCTTTTCTTTTCGCACTTCATCAAGTTTCAATTCAAGCTCTTTTAAATTTGGAGGTGTTGTATATGAACGCAGCCGAACCTTTGAACCTGCCTCATCGATTAAATCAATTGCTTTGTCTGGAAGAAAACGGTCAGAGATATAACGATCTGACATTTTTACAGCCGCATCGATGGCTTCATCTGTAATAGACACACGATGATGGGCTTCATAACGGTCACGCAATCCTTTAAGGATTTGAATAGACTCATCAATGGTAGGCTCATTAACGGTTATCGGTTGGAATCGACGCTCAAGCGCTGCATCTTTTTCGATATACTTACGGTATTCATCAAGAGTTGTAGCACCAATACATTGAAGTTCCCCACGAGCTAGAGAAGGTTTTAAGATATTAGAAGCATCGATAGCTCCTTCTGCTCCTCCTGCACCAATTAACGTATGAAGTTCATCAATGAAAAGAATGATATTTCCAGCCTGACGGATTTCGTCCATAACCTTCTTCAATCGATCCTCAAATTCTCCACGATATTTAGTTCCTGCTACAACCGTTCCCATATCAAGAGTCATTACTCGTTTATCGCGTAAAATTTCTGGCACTTCATTATTAATAATCTGCTGCGCAAGACCTTCAGCGATGGCTGTTTTACCAACACCGGGCTCACCAATTAAAACAGGATTATTTTTAGTACGTCGGCTTAGGACCTCAATGACACGCTGAATTTCCTTACCTCTGCCAATAACCGGATCAAGACTTCCTTCACGTGCGATGGCTGTCAGATCTCTAGCCAGACTGTCTAGAGTAGGCGTACTCGCATTTGCTGATGTCGAGCCTTGGTGGCTTCCTGACTCGTTACTGCCTAGCAATTGTAATACCTGTTGGCGAGCTTTATTCAAACTTACACCAAGATTATTAAGTACACGGGCAGCTACCCCTTCACCCTCGCGAATTAACCCAAGTAACACATGTTCTGTTCCCACATAAGAATGACCTAGTTTTCGTGCCTCATCCATTGAAAGTTCAATCACTTTTTTTGCACGCGGTGTATAATGAATCGTTTGTGCCGTTTCTTGACCCCGACCAATCAGATTTTCGACTTCCTTCTGAATTTTTTCAGAGCCCAATCCAAGTGCGTAAAGAGCTTTAGCCGCAATTCCTTCTCCTTCGCGCACAAGACCGAGCAGAATATGTTCCGTACCGATATTATTATGTCCTAAACGTATAGCTTCCTCTTGTGCCAATGCTAATACTTTTTGCGCTCTTTCAGTAAAACGACCAAACATCATAGGTTAAATCCTCCTTAAGAATTTTCGTTTTTCTCCAATTTTAACCGTTCACGAATTAACGATGCTCTGCGAATGTCACGTTCATATGCCTGCAACGGTCCTCCAGCATATTTTTGTAAAAATCCCGGCTGAGTTAAGATCATTAATTCATTTAGAATTGTACTAGAGATGCTATTAATATATCCAAGGTCGATGCCTAATCGGACATCAGATATACATGTAGCCGCTTCTTTGGATCCAATAATTCTTGCATTAATCAGCGTACCGAATGACCGGTAAATTCGATCTTCTAGTTGTATATGCGAGGTTTTCGCGAGAGCGTTTCTAGCTGATCTCTCTTGCGCGATTATCTGTTGAACTACACTCGTTAAATCGTTTACGATATCCTTCTCTGATTTGCCTAGTGTAATCTGATTCGATATTTGAAAAATATTCCCCAGAGCCTCACTGCCCTCACCATATGTTCCTCGTACCACTAATCCAAGCTGGTTCATAGCTGGAATAATTTGATTCAATTGTTGAGTTAGAACCAGACCAGGTAAGTGCATCATGACTGAAGCCCTTAACCCAGTCCCAACATTTGTTGGGCAGCTGGTCAAATACCCGCGTTCTTCATCATATGCATAGTCAACGGTTTCCTCAACCAAATCATCAATATGATTAGCCATTTGTAAAACTTCCGTCAGCTGCAGACCAGGAGCTAAGCATTGAATTCGAATATGGTCTTCCTCATTAATCATAATGGAAACCTTCTCGTTGTCAGATAAGAGACAAGCTCCAAAAGAAGAATCACTAGCTAAATTCGGGGAGATTAAGTGTTTTTCAACTAACACTCTTTTTTGCAGAGGTTCAAGTGAATCCATTTCCAGCAATTCTAACTGGCCGCACTCACTTATCTTCTTACCTAAAAACTCCTTTTTAATTAACTCAATGACTTCCTGTCCTTCTTCGTCTGAAAAAACTGTAGGAAAAGTAAAGTCTTTAAAATTTCTCGCTAATCTCACTCTAGAACTTAATACAATATCCGTGTCAGGACCGTCCTCATTCATCCAAGAACTCAAAGCACTTTGTACAAATCGTTCAAAACTCATGATTGAGGCCCCCCATCAACGTGACGATCATTTTGTTTCTCGAGTGAACGAATCTCATCTCTAATTTCCGCCGCTTTTTCAAATTCTTCTTTTTCAATTAAGTCTTTTAAAACCTCTTTTAACTGTACTACTTGCTTCCGAAGATGAATCGTATCACCCATCCTGCTTGGAATCTTACCAATATGGGCAGTATTGCCGCTATGCACTCTTTTTAAAATCGGATTCAGTTGATTATCAAATGTTTTATAACATTCCTCACAACCAAATTTACCTACATGGACAAACTCTTTGAAAGAAAGGTTACAACGCTTACAGCGCAGTTCCTCTGTTTTAGGCTTCGCACTCGCCGTAGATGACTGAAAAATAGGTTCAATATTTAATAACCCTGATAGTAAATTATTAAAAGAGAAACCCTGCCCTGCTTGGTTAATATAAACTTCACCCATTTCTTGAGCACACTTCTCACAAATATGAATTTCATTCTTCTCGCCATTTATAAACTTTGTAAAATGGAGAGTTGCTGGCATCTGATTACATTCTTGACAAAGCATCATTATCACCTCAGCAAAAACCCTATTTATACTTTAAAGTAGTTAACATTGCTTTCAATATCCTCGACCTAAGCTCATCACGTTCTGGCAGGTCAATATAAATGACTGAACGATCAATTACACTCATCATGATTTTTGCTTCACGGTTATTAATAATTTCTTCTTCGACTAAACGACTTATCATTCCTTCAGCAGCAGCTTGCGAAACCCGCATGCCAATTAAAGATAGTAATTGATCAATTAAATCCACATCATCATACGATTGGACTTTCATGATTCTGATATACCCGCCGCCGCCTCGTTTACTTTCTACTAAATATCCGCGTTCAATGGTGAACCTAGTATTAATCACATAATTTATTTGGGAAGGCACACACTGAAATTTATCAGCTATCTCACTTCTTTTAATTTCAAGAGTGTCATTTTGACTCATTTCAAAAATTTTCTTTAAATAAATTTCGATAACATCGGATATATTTCTCACCTATCCTCCCCCATCCTGACTTTGACTATATTTGACTAATATTATACAAATGAATGTTTTTATTTGCAACTTTAACGCATTTTCTCATTTATAAATTATTTTTTCCATTTAAGTCCAATTACACACGTGCATTTTAAAATTTGGTTATATGTGCAGTATACCTCCTATGGCTGCTGATAAAACCCTTCGAAAACTAAATGACTATCTTAAAGGGTTTTGCAGTAAGAATATATGCTAAAAAACTCCGTGGGGAACCAATCTTTTTTAGAAAACATGAGACTCAAGGGTCATTTGCCATTTATGGTATTATTTTTATTATATTTAAGAGGTTTTTTGAAAATGGGGCGCTATTCTTAACATCTTAAGGAGCATTTCATTTAAGAACACATGCTGAACTCTAGATTACTCATGGAGGGTATTTTATCTGTTTTTCAACTATTTAAGCCATTAATCCCGTCTGGAGTATCCATATTCCCGTCTGAGATCACGTTATTCCCGTCCAGGCCCTTCATAATCCTGTCTAGATACCCCCGTATTCCCGTCTGGGCACTATTTTCAGCTCTAAAATACCCCTCAGGGTACC
>NZ_JAZVJO010000534.1:0-2974 GCF_059453735.1 Peribacillus sp.
TCAAAATATCGTCCATTTATATGAACGTGATTGCTCCGTACAGCGCCGTCACCAAAAAGTGGTAGAGGTTGCACCTTCCGTTTCCGTTTCTGAAGATTTACGTGAACAGATCTGCGATGCAGCAGTGCATTTAATGAAAAATGTTAATTATGTGAATGCAGGTACAGTTGAGTTCTTGGTTGCAGATAATGAGTTTTATTTCATAGAAGTTAATCCACGTGTACAAGTTGAACATACGGTAACTGAAATGGTTACCGGCATTGATATCGTTCAGTCACAGATTTTGATAGCAAGAGGACATGACCTGCACGATAATGTCATCGGAATCCCTGAGCAATCTCTAATCACTACGAATGGATATGCAATCCAATCAAGGATCACCACAGAAGATCCCTTAAATAATTTTATGCCTGACACAGGAACCATTATGGCGTACCGTTCCAGCGGTGGATTTGGTGTCCGTTTAGATGCAGGTAATGCTTTTCAGGGAGCAGTAATTACTCCTTATTATGACTCCTTATTAGTGAAGTTATCTGTCCATGCGATGACGTTTGAAAAAGCTGCGTCCAAAATGGTGCGAAATCTGAAGGAATTCCGAATTCGCGGAATTAAAACGAATATTGCTTTCCTTGAAAATGTAGTGAAACATGAGAAATTCTGTTCAGGTGAATATGATACATCCTTTATCGATTCTACGCCTGAACTGTTTACATTCCCAGTTCGTAAAGACCGCGGGACTAAGATGTTATCTTATATCGGCAATGTAACGGTTAATGGTTTCCCAGGAGTTGAACAGCAAAAGAAACCAGTTTTTGATTATCCTGCTGTTCCAGAAACAAAGAACATTATCACAAAAGACGGCAGTAAACAAATACTAGATCAACATGGCGCTGACGGTCTTATAAATTGGATAAAAGCACAAAATGAGGTGCTGATTACGGATACAACCTTCCGTGATGCACATCAATCACTTCTTGCTACTCGTGTTAGAACGTCCGATCTATTGCAGATTGCTGAGCCTACATCAAAACTACTTCCTAATTTATTCTCAATGGAAGTATGGGGTGGAGCAACCTTTGATGTAGCCTATCGTTTCTTAAAAGAAGATCCGTGGGACAGGCTTCTTAGTCTTCGTGAAAAGGTACCCAATGTATTACTGCAAATGCTGCTTCGTGCTTCAAATGCAGTCGGTTATAAAAATTATCCTGATAATGTTATTCGTGAATTTGTTGATAAATCAGCAAATGCCGGCATTGATGTTTTTAGAATCTTTGATAGTCTAAATTGGGTTAAAAGTATGGAAGTTGCGATTGATGCGGTTCGTCAATCAGGTAAAGTCGCTGAAGCAGCCATCTGCTATACTGGCGATATAAATGATCCGAGCCGTAGAAAGTATAATATAGATTATTATAAAAACATGGCTAAAGAACTTGAAAACCAAGGAGCACATATCCTCGCTATCAAGGACATGGCAGGTCTATTGAAACCGGAAAGTGCCTATCGATTGATTTCCGAATTAAAAGAGACCATTTCTATTCCCATTCATCTTCATACTCATGATACAGCGGGTAACGGTACGTTTATGTATGCAAAAGCGATAGAAGCAGGAGTCGATATTGTGGATACGGCATTAGGGTCTATGGCAGGATTAACTTCGCAGCCTAGTGCTCAAACATTATATTATGCGCTTGAAGGCACTAAACGACAACCAACAATTGAAATTAAACCACTTGAACAACTTTCAACGTATTGGGAAGATGTTCGGAAATATTATAAAGACTTCGAGAGTGGAATGAATGCTCCTCATACAGAAGTCTATAAGCATGAAATGCCAGGAGGTCAATACAGCAATCTTCAACAGCAGGCAAAAGCTGTAGGACTTGGAGATCGCTGGGATGATGTGAAGGAAATGTACAGCCGTGTGAACGCTATGTTCGGTGATATTGTCAAAGTGACGCCTTCTTCTAAGGTTGTGGGTGATATGGCCTTGTTTATGGTACAAAATGAGTTAGACGAAGAATCTGTCCTGAAAAAAGGTAAAACAATTGATTTTCCTGATTCAGTCATTGAGTTATTTGAAGGGTATTTAGGCCAGCCAGAAGGCGGGTTCCCGAAAGAACTTCAGACAGTCATTCTTAAAGGTAAGCAGCCTATTACAGTTCGCCCGGGAGAATTACTTGACGAAGTTGATTTCAAGGCCCTAAGAGAAGAACTATTTAACGAAATCAGCCGTCCAGTTACGGATTTCGATCTTTTAGCCTATGCCCTATATCCAAAGGTGTTTCTTGATTACGTGAGAACTCTTGAACAATTTGGAGATTTGTCAAGTCTTGATACGCCAACCTTCTTATATGGAATGAGACTTGGGGAAGAAATAGAAGTGGAGATAGAGGTCGGAAAAACACTTATTGTTAAACTAATTTCAATTGGTGAGCCTCTAGCTGACGGCACAAGGGCTATTTACTTCGATTTGAATGGACAGTCACGTCAAGTAATCATTAAAGATGAAAGTGTTACATCCTCGGTAACAACGAAACAAAAAGCAGATCCAAAGAACAAGTCTCATATTGGTGCGACAATGCCAGGGACTGTTATTAAAGTAGTTGTGGAAAAAGGAGATCAGGTTAAGCAGGGAGACCATTTAATTATTAATGAAGCAATGAAAATGGAAACTACTGTACAAGCTCCTTACTCAGGAACCGTAAAAGCAATACATGTAAACAATGGAGAAGCAATCAGCACAGGTGATTTATTAATTGAATTAGCTTAATGAAAAAAAGGAGAGTCCAGTGTTCTGGACGCTCCTCAGACTGTAGACAAACTCGGGTGGAAATCGAGTTTCTCTACATTCTTCTTTTTTAGTTTTTAAAATGCGGCTGTTGATTTCCGTTCCAGGCGTTTCGCTTTCCGCGGGCGGGCGGTGAGCCGCATCAATGCTTACGCTCCTGCGGGGTCTCACCTGTCCCGCTTTTCC
>NZ_JAZVJO010000535.1:0-2369 GCF_059453735.1 Peribacillus sp.
GTACTTTTTGCCATCAGCCATTTTCCGTCTTCCGTCTGTACAGCCAACGTCAAAGGCATCACTGCACACCCTTCTTGGTTAAAAGAGAAAGTCTCGATTGGCAGGACAAAGTAGGCTATAGATTGCTCTGAATACGTTGGCTGTACCAATGTATCTCCTTGCACGAAAGCACAATCATCAAGTTTCAACCAAAGACGGTCCCTCGTTGCATAAACATCTTTTACTTCTACTGGCTCAACATCCGTAGGATATCGTGCATAAAAAGCGAGCTGCTCATCTTTTGTCCAATAGGGCTTCCAGGCAAAACCCTGCCACTTTTTCTCAAGATAGTGCGTCTTTTCCGACAGTGAATTTCCTTTTTTAACCGTAATGTCTTCCTTTTCAGTGGACACCCTTAAATCCCATACTTCTTCTGGATGAAAGAGTGTACGGCTGACAAAGTGATCGGCCGCAATGCTGACGATACCCACATGTGTGCCAAACACTTGCTTGTGATTATATATCTCTATATTTGCTTGGCGTTTGATTATTCGAAATGAGAGCTCTGTTCCAATTAACCCCTCAGGTATGTCCAAAAATAAATCAATGGCGTTTTCCAGATACTTGATGTTCTTGATCAAGACTTCCATATTCCACCCTGCTTCTGAATGTGACTTGTTTATGCAATACAACGGCATTTAACTGTTGAACAAACTCTTGATCAGAACTCCCTTGCGTTAAATCTAGTACATTGGTTTCTGGGAGTTTTGAAACGAAATACGACTCAAGCATGGCTAGTACTGCATTATTCCGTTTAATCGTTTTTTCCTCGCCATTGTTCACTCTCGCTGATGCTAGGATTATTCGTTCTGCTGGCATCACAGCAATTAGTGAGCTAATGAATGTATCCATCGCGTTCATCATCATGTGCATGGAAGATTCCATTACACTTTCTTCGTTGATTACATAGCCTGATCTCACTAATGCACTGCTCATAGTCAGCATCTGCGCGTCCATAAGTTGAATGAAAGGACTAGATACATCATTCACTAAATCGATGATAAGATAATCAGGTGCTGCCTGTTCCAGATCTGTAAAGAAAGTCTTTTCAAATTCTTGTTTCAGCATAGCTCGGTCACTTTTGTTAACTGATTTAAGATCTTTGTCATCTAAGCGGACAGGTTTCCCCGTCATACTTACCATAGAAGAAAGATTTTGCTGTAACACGACCTGATAAACAGCCTCCGTACGGTTCGTAAATAAAAACGGCTTGGTAATCAGTTGACTGCCGAAGAGGGCAATTTTTATTTTCTCTTTTGTCTGGTTAGCCGCTGTATAGAGGGCGATCCCACGGGCACCCGTCAAGTAGGGTTTAATTTTTTTTGAGTTGCTGCTCTCAGGGAATACATAATAGTTATAATTCTTACTGATATACCCATCAACCACTTTGACCGGATAATCCGCAACACTGTCATTAGCAGCTTGAAGCCTGATAAATACATCCCAAATCCCGCCCTCATAGGAATGATGGATTGGAAGGCTTTCTAACGGATACGCTCCGGCAAAAATTTCGCCGCTTACCTCTAGTGATTTTGCTGTTTCAAAAGAATACCGCTCATTGCCCAACTTGTCCCGCAGTTTAAGCACGACTTTACTCGCACGCGCTTGAACCGGAACGGCGCCATTGTCAACTAAGCCTTCAATCGAAAATTGACCAGTTTTTTTATTAAAAATAACATCGACTATCGATACAGCCATCTCTTCTTGCTTAATATACAGTGAAAGCAATTGTTCATTATTCTTATAGGGTTTAATCAGGTAAAACGAATTTTGTTCACTGCGTGCATAGTTCGCTTTAACATTCTTTGGTGTTGCAATTTTCTCGGTTCTTACTAATTTCCCGCTACTATAAATCACATACAAATCGTCAATCAGTCCATCTTCAAACTCTTTTACATCAACGGCAAGCGGCAGTACGAAGGCTGCTTTCCTTTGGTTCACATTGACAGGATAACGAAGGGCAAACTCTTCAGTGAAATCATTCCGATTTTTAAGGCCAATTTCAACAGAAATGGCCGGTGAGAGTTCTTTAAAGGTCATTTCACCGCTCAGCATGCCTTTTTTAAAGCTCATTTTCTCAGCTATGACAGGTAACTCAATGGTTTTGAAATATAAACCAAACGTGCCATGCGTCGTGAGATATGGCTTACATTCATAAAGACCATTATTTAACGAATAGTAGTCGAACGATTGAGGATTAATGATACATTGATAGTCTTTATTGCCGGATGTAAAGATTAATTGACAAGCTCCCTCTATACGCTCACCAGCAAAGAGTTCTTCAAAATTTATGTCAACTGACGCGATCATTTTTGCTTTCGATTTATAGG
>NZ_JAZVJO010000536.1:0-4012 GCF_059453735.1 Peribacillus sp.
AAATGCATTGCCTTTGACGGAAGAATTCTTGTCATCGGTTTTGCTGGCGGTGAGATTCCAACCATCCCAGCGAATCATGTTTTAATTAAAAATTACTCAATAGTCGGTGTACATTGGGGTCTCTTCAATAAACGAACACCAGAGAAGGTTTTTAAAGAACATGAAGAATTAATAGCTCTATTTGAGCAAGGAAAAATAAAACCGTTACTTTATCAGGAATATGAATTTGAGGAAGTGCCTCAAGCCTTAAACTTACTTGCATCAAGAAAAACTTGGGGGAAAGTTGTTGTGAAGATGTAGTTAGCTCTAGTTATAAAAATCCTCATTCCAAAGATAATTGGAATGAGGATTTTTTAGTTTCATTAATTTTCTATCGGCTAAAACGTTTTCGCTAATCGTTTCACTAAATATTCTTAACTTTTATAAGATAGGTCTTATGTTAATGGATAATAGAACCGATATAAGGTTAGTAGATATGAGATTTTTGGAAGGGGAAACAATGTAGATGAAAAAATACGCATTATTATCTCTTGGATTATTGTTTATGATAGTAAGTACTTTAAGCGGATGTGGAGTAAAAGAAGAAAGCCCATTGAAAGGGAAGATTAAGATAGGTATTATGCTGTCTGATACAGGCCTAGGTGATCAATCATTTTCAGATGCTGCTTTTAATGGCTTAGTAAAAGCTAGAGATGAATTAGGAATCATCTTAGATTATCGTGAATTACAAGACACTAAAACGTATGAAGAGGGACTCAGACAACTTATTGAAGAGAAGAATGACATTATTATTGGTCTTGGTTTTACGATCCAAGAAGATTTGGAAAAGATAGCAAAGGAATATCCAAAACGTACATTCCTTCTCGTTGACTCTGCTTCAGATGTAGAGAATATAACATCTATTACGTTTAAAGATGATGAAGGCAGTTATTTAGCAGGAGTAGCAGCAGCGTTGGCATCAGAAACCAAAACAGTGGGCTTTGTTGGCGGAGCGGATGTTCCTCTTATTCAAAACTTCGCTGCTGGTTTTGAAGCCGGCGTCAAGTCGATTGATCCAGATATAAACATAATTACGAAATATGCGGGTAATTTTGGTGATGATGAATTGGGCACTAAACTTGCGAAAGAAATGATAGCTAATAAGAGTGATGTTCTCTATGCAGCGGCAGGTTTAACAGGTATTGGTGTGTTAAAGGAAGCCGAAAAACAAAAAGTATATGCGATTGGTGTCGATAGTGATCAGTATAACTTTGCAGAAAAAGCAGTCATTACTTCCATGATTAAAAATATAGATATCGCTTTATATGACATTGTTGAGGATTATAAAAAAACGAAGAAACTTCCTTCTGAATCTATTACATTAGGATTAAAAGAAAATGGCGTGGGTCTAGCACCTATCCGGATCATTCCGTTTACCGAACAAGAACTGCAAACAATAGAGGAAGCTAAAAGTAAATTAGCTAATTAATCAACCCATTAGGACACGGAGGATACAATGACAATTAAAAAGAAAATATTATTGAATTCACTTATAGGGTTAGTCCTATCTATTTTAATGATTGCATTCATTATCTTTCGAATGTTATCAATACAAACGTCTAACCAAGATTATGTCAAGGTATTATTAACGGTAGGATCATTGAAGGCTGAAACAAATGCATCGATGCAAAGCTTAAATACATTTGCTTTTAATATGACTGATGCAAATAAAAATATAGCCATTAACGATTTAGAAAATACAGGAGCTACATATAAGGAACTGGATAGCATTCTCAAGGAGAAACAGAGCAGAAAAGTTCTAAAAGGCGCAGAAACGAAATTCAAAATCTTACAAAAAGAAGCAATAGCTGCTTTAACGGACTCAAATGCTTCTGAGGTGAAACGACAGTCCTTGAGAACTAAAGGGATTGCGAATGATATTTACTTATTAGATCTTTATACGACTGAGCATTATACCTATTTAGAAGAATCTATGGAATCAGATATTGAGTTTGTTATTATCTTTGCTTTAATAGGAAGTGTGATAGTTGCCCTTATTACGATCCTATTAATACTTAGAATGGCAAATAAAATAACGAATCCTTTGAAAAAGTTAGCTGAAAATGCAAAGGAAATCGCTGCTGGAAATCTTCTATTCAGTCACGTTGACTATAAACATAATGATGAACTAGGAGTTCTGAATCACTCGTTTACCAAGATGGTCGACCAATTAACCAGCATACTTACTTCAGTAGATACTGCCAGTCAACGAATAGACCAATTTGCGCTAGAATTTGAGATGGAGTATCATTCATTAACTGAATCTAGTAATCAGGTGGCCGTATCTACAGATGAGTTATCAAGAGGAACACAAAGTATCTCTGAGGACTTACAAAGCTCAGTCGAATTAGTAGAATTAATGAACCAAGAATTCGGAAAGAATGTGGCTCGAGCACAGCAATCAGCTGAATATGCACATGGGACCAGTGAAGTAATAAGTGCAGGTAGAGAGGCTATAAATGAACAAAAATCATTAATTACCAAGAATATTAATGCAACACGTACCATTGAAGCAGCTACTAAGGACTTTTCGATCTACGCAGGTAAAATCGAGGATATGGCTAAAGCCGTTTCCGAGATAGCAAATCAAACCAACCTGCTGGCCCTTAACGCAGCAATTGAAGCTGCTCGAGCAGGAGAAGCAGGAAAAGGGTTTGCTGTTGTATCGGATGAAGTCAGGAAATTAGCTGAGCATTCAACACAGGCTACCAAACAAATATTCGAAACAGTTAACTTAATTAAAAATGGTTTGACTTCGATTTCAACCTCTGTTGAAGTTGGAGTAGGAATAAACGATCAACAACATACCAATATCAATCGTACGTTAGAAACATTTGCACAAATAGAAGAAAAGGTAACAGGGATATCCGAGGTATTAGACCATTTAGTTACTGGTGTAGATACATCTAAAAAGTCTAATGAACATGTTTTACAGAATGTAGAGAGCATAAGTGCAATTGTTGAGGAGACAGCAGCGGGAAGTGAAGAAATATCGGCGTCTACTGTTGAGCAATTACATTCGATTACTAAAGTGGTTGAGAAAGTTTCTTCTTTAAAAGAACTAACGGAGAGTCTGAATAGAACTATCTCGCACTTTCAATTAAAAAAATAATGAGCAAAAGAGTATCCTTCGAAAAGGATACTCTTAACTCGTTTTATGGCTAGGAATTTGAAGTTGAAAAGTCAAACTTAGCCAAAAGTAATTCGTCATTTCATCAACTTACCAAAAGTATGTGATTGAATTTTGGAATTTTAAAGGAAATTAGGAGTTTTTGTAGAAGTGTACTGCTAATGACTCTTATGTGGTGGTGATTATTTTGAGTAAGGTAATTCCGGATCAATTTAATATAAAAGACTGGTATTTTCCAGCATTAATCATGAATTCAACTTCCGAGATTATCTATTGGAGTGGTTACTTTAAACATTATTTAGAACGAATAAAAAAGAAAGCGCTCTCAAATTATTTTGATGAGTGGCTATTTCTTGATGATAACAAACTGGCAACGGCACGCTTACATGATCAATACTACGTTTTCTTATCCGCAGCGACTATGGATAACGGAGATACACTCATGATTGGCTGCGCAACGCCTTATCTGACTCAACTACAGGTTCGTGTTAATGAATTAGAAAAAATTAACCGTTCTCTTGATGCAACGATTGAAAATTCTTATGATGGAATTTATATCACCGATCAAAAAGGAATTACGCTTTACACAAACTCTGCCATTGAACGGATAACCGGTATACCTAAAGAGTATTACCTTGGCAAATCGGTGGATCAATTAATAAAAAGAGGAATCCTGAATAGCTCAGTAACACATAAGGTAGTGAAGCAAAGGCGGACAGTTTCAGTAGTTCAAGAGAATTTTGCCAAGAAAGAAACCCTGATTACCGGAAGTCCTGTTTTCAATCATGAGGGTGATGTCGAACAAGTGGTGACGAATATTCGGGACTTGTCAGATTTAAATGA
>NZ_JAZVJO010000537.1:0-4139 GCF_059453735.1 Peribacillus sp.
TATATAGGTGATGGAAACAACGTTGTCCACTCACTCATGCTTGCATGTGCTAAAACAGGCATTGATATTGCTGTAGCGTCACCGAAGGGCTATGAACCGGATGTGGAAATTGTGAAATTTGCCGAAGAAGCAGCAGAGATCCAAGGCAGTAAGGTTCTTGTAACACAATCACCAATCGAAGCCATTAAGGATGCGGATATTGTCTATGCTGATGTTTGGACATCAATGGGATATGAACAAGAAAATATAACGAGACTTGAGGTTTTTAAACCCTATCAAATCAATGCAGAACTTGTTAAGCATGCTAAGCCTGATTATTTGTTTATGCACTGTTTGCCGGCACATCGTGGTGAAGAAGTCACTGGAGAAATTATTGATGGTCCCAATTCGGTCGTCTTCCATCAAGCTGGTAATCGACTTCATGCTCAAAAAGCCGTGCTCGTTGATTTACTAGCATAAAGTAGTGCCTGCAGACACCTGCAGGCACTTTTTTTAAATACTACTATTCATGAAATCAGCATTACCCGGAAACAATAAGAATGCAGCCGGTTAAAGGAGGGTTCCTGTGGGACAAAACCATCAATTTAAAGCAGGTCAAAAAGCACCTAATAATGGGGTATATGTTGAAATTGGCGAAACGGGAAGCACTGTTCTCAACCCTCAAAAGGTCAAGCTTAATGCGGGGGATCATTTTCCTGATACGACGAATCAGAACCGTGTTTGGATGTATCAACGCAAACCTTAAAAAATTCTTTCCTCCTGCTTATGCAGTGAGGAAGGTTTTTTTTTCGTACATAGAACAAAAAAAAGTACTATTTAGAGGATATGTTTTTTGCTTTACATCTCTTTGGAAAATAGTATAATTAAGTAAAGGTCAATAAAGGTCAAACTTTTTTATCGGATAGGAGGAACCAAAGTTGGATATGAAGAAAATGACAGACAAATTACAGGATGCCTTTGTAAGTGCCCAAGAAATAGCGTTAAACCAAAAAAATCCTGAATTGAATGAATTCCATTTGCTATCGGCTTTAATTTCTCAGGACGATAGCATGTTGGCACGAGTGTTATCTGAAAGTGGTCGCCCAGTTAAACGGTTTACTGATGAACTGCAAACTGAACTATCTAAGCTGCCCCAGGTTTCCGGTACAAACAGCGGGTTGTACATGTCTAGTTCCTTGCAAACCATTTTAGATATAGCTGAAAAACAAATGCACGAATTTGAAGATGAATATTTATCTGTCGAACACATTTTGCTTGCCATTGTGAAAGAGAATAAGCAAGCCATTAAGAAGTTGTTTTCTGCTTACGATCTTACGTATCAATCGATGCTCGCCATCATTAAACAAATTAGGGGGAATCAACGGGTGACAAGTCAAAATCCAGAAAACACCTATGAGGTCTTAAAAAAATTCGGTCGGGATTTAGTTGCTGAAGTTCGCAACGGAAAAGTAGATCCAGTTATCGGCAGGGATTCGGAAATTCGTAATGTTATACGGATTTTATCTCGAAAGACAAAGAATAATCCAGTCTTGATAGGAGAGCCAGGCGTCGGAAAAACGGCGATTGTGGAAGGTCTTGCTCAACGGATTGTACGAAAAGATGTCCCAGAGGGCCTGAAAGATAAAACCGTATTTTCTCTTGATATGAGCTCGCTTGTAGCAGGAGCAAAATTTCGCGGTGAATTTGAGGAGCGGTTAAAGGCAGTATTAAATGAAGTGAAAAAGAGTGATGGGAAAATCCTTTTGTTTATTGACGAGCTTCACACAATTGTTGGGGCAGGCCGCACGGATGGGGCAATGGATGCCGGTAATATGCTGAAGCCTATGCTTGCTAGAGGGGAACTCCATTGTATTGGAGCGACAACGCTTGATGAATATCGTAAATATATTGAAAAAGATCCTGCACTTGAACGAAGATTTCAACAGGTGCTTGTTAGTGAACCGGATGTTGAAGATACTATCTCGATTCTTCGCGGCTTGAAAGAACGATACGAAGTCCATCATGGAGTGAGAATACACGACCGTGCTCTAGTAGCAGCTGCGTCATTATCCAATCGCTATATAACTGACCGTTTCTTACCTGATAAGGCTATTGATTTAGTAGATGAAGCCTGTGCAATGATTCGTACGGAAATCGATTCAATGCCGACAGAGCTTGATGAAATTACCCGTAAAGTGATGCAGCTCGAAATAGAAGAAGCAGCATTAAATCTTGAAGATGATCCGCAAAGCAAAGAGCGACTTTCTGTGCTGCAAAAGGAATTAGCAGACCAGCGTGACATGGCCAATAGTATGAAAGCGCGTTGGCAGATGGAAAAATCATCACTGCAAGATGTTCAAGACTATCGGGAGGAGCTCGAAAAGCTGCGCAGGGAACTGGAAAAGGCTGAAGATGAATACGATTTGAATAAAGCAGCCGAATTGCGTCATGGGAAAATTCCACAAAAAGAAAAAGAACTAGCAGCTTTAGAAATCCAACTTGAAAGTGGGAAAAAGGATTCTCGTTTGCTGCGTGAAGAGGTTACAGAAGAGGAGATTGCCTCCATTGTGGCCCGCTGGACAGGAATACCAGTCGTTAAACTGGTTGAAGGTGAACGTCAAAAACTGTTGAAACTAGCGAATATCCTCCATGAACGCGTAATTGGTCAAGATGAAGCGGTTGAACTGGTTTCAGATGCTGTTTTACGAGCTAGAGCGGGTATTAAAGATCCAAACCGCCCAATCGGTTCCTTTATTTTTCTCGGGCCAACAGGTGTGGGAAAAACAGAACTAGTGAAAGCTTTAGCGGAAACCCTATTTGACAGTGAAGAGCACATGATTCGCATTGACATGTCCGAATACATGGAAAAACACTCTGTTTCCCGTTTGATTGGAGCTCCCCCTGGATATGTTGGATTTGAAGAGGGTGGTCAGCTTACGGAAGCCATCCGCCGCAAGCCTTACTCAGTCATCTTGCTGGATGAAATTGAAAAGGCACATCCAGAAGTATTTAATATACTCCTGCAAATGCTGGACGACGGCCGAATTACCGACTCACAGGGCCGTACCATTGACTGTAAAAACACCGTCATTATTATGACATCAAATATCGGTTCCCAATACCTTCTGCAAGTTGCAAATCCTGAAGAAGGAATTGAAGAAAGTATAAAAGATCAAGTGTTTTCAGAATTAAGAGGGCATTTCCGTCCAGAGTTACTCAACCGGATCGATGACATAATCCTGTTTAAACCTTTGTCTAAAAATGAAATCGTCCAAATTGTAGCTCAGATGGTGGTACAGCTAAAACTTCGCTTGCAAGATCAGCAAATTGACCTGGATATATCTGATGCGGCCAAGGAATTCATCGCTGAACAGGGATATGACGCTGTATATGGAGCCCGTCCACTCAAACGGTTTATCCAAAAACAAGTTGAAACAAAACTCGCCCGTGAAATTATTGCTGGAACATTAGAAGGACAGCATGAAGTATTAATTGACTACAAGAATCATGAATTAGTACTGACTATTAACTAAAACTCGAACCCTAAAAGAGGTAGACTGTGCACATGCAGTCTACCTCTTTGATTTTCTATGACAATTAAGTTCTTTACCGGGATATTTTTAACGCTGCTTTAAGCTGCATTGTGCAAAATGGAGGAGAAAGTGTGCAAAACCGAGAAATTACTGTGCAAATAGAGCTTATTTATGTGCAAAAAAAGGGAAATCCTGTGCACTCAAGGTACATTTGTGTGCAAAAGCCTATTGGGGGCAGAATGGGGCTTGGATTAAAATGATTCACGTCTTTCATCCGAATTTTTCGCATAAAAAAGAGGCATCACAATTGTGTGCCTCGGGACTAAATGTGGACTTCAATTCAATCAATGATGAGCTTCTTCTGCGGGACCTTCAGGGATGATAGCTGGAATAATCATAATAAGAATTGGCGCTGCAATTCCTAAGATTGTACCAGTTGTGAAGTCATAAGTAGCTCCAATCATGGATGAAACAACATATGTAAGCATATGTGCTAAAATGAATGTCCAGAAAAATGTCATAATAAATTTCATTAATGTTCACCCCATTCCACTGCAATCATCTTTATCATACCATAATTAATATGCAGTTAAAACGGGTTATTTATAAATTATTCTGTAAAAATAG
>NZ_JAZVJO010000538.1:0-6058 GCF_059453735.1 Peribacillus sp.
GAACTATTCCACAGGGCAGAAACGCCCTATGTGTGGCTTGGACTATGCAATGGCAGACATTGCAGCCGGTCGTATCAATCACTACAATTCATTAGATGATTTGATCAAGGAGATAGGATAAATCTCCATACAGTTTTTTCCTATAAGCAACAATTCTACGGAGTTGTTGCTTTTGTTATGTAGGTACACATGAAGTCGAGAAAAGCGAAAACAAAGAAAGATACTTTGCAAAGATTTGAAAGCAAACATAAAAAGAACCGTTTTCAGGAACACTCCGAAAACGGTCCTTTTTATATTCAGTCCATTAACTCTTTATATAGCGCAAGATATTGCTGCGAAGAGGCAGTCCAGCTAAAATTTAGTCCCATAGCACGCGAGACAAGTTTTTCCCACTTTTTAGGTTCAAAACGATAAAGAGCAACTGCCTGTTCAATCGTATGCAGTAATTCATGAGCATTATAATTAGCGAAGCTAAAACCATTTCCTTCTCCTGTAAATTGATTATAAGGAATAACCGTATCCTTTAATCCTCCTGTTTCACGAACAATCGGCAATGTACCATAACGAAATGCCAGTAACTGTCCAATTCCACATGGTTCAAAGGCTGAAGGCATTAGGAACATGTCAGACCCCGCATAAATTTTTCTTGCCATTGTTTCATCAAAATACAGTTGTACGGACACTTTATCAGGATATACGTCCATAAAATACCTGAAAGAATCTTCATACCGCTGATCCCCTGTCCCTAAAACGACAAACTGTACATTCAGACCAATCATTTCATGAAAAATGTGAAGAATAAGGTCAATTCCTTTTTGGTCTACCAGACGCGTAACGATGGATATAATCGGTATGTCATCACGTACCGGCAGCCCGAGTAATTCTTGAAGATGCTTTTTATTGGCCGCCTTCCCCTCGCTATCTTCATAAGGCAGAAATATCTGTTCATCACGCTCAGGATTATAGGAAAAATCATCGATTCCATTAACAATTCCATGTAGCTTAGTTCCTTTTTTACGAAGGAAACCATCTAAATTTTCACCATAATATGGTGTTTGGATTTCAGCTGCATAGGTTTGACTTACAGTCGTTATACAATCTGCATAAGCTAGTCCAGCTTTAAGGTAGCTGACATTTCCGTAAAACTCTAACCCATCCATATGATAATAAAGTTCACTTAAGTCTAATAAGTCTGATAAAACCGATTTTGAGTACACACCCTGATAACGTAAATTATGAATGGTAAAGACCGTTTTTATGTTTTCATAATAAGGGTGCTTATCATAATGAGCTTTTAAAAGAACGGGAATCAGGCCTGTCTGCCAATCATGGCAATGGATGAGATCAGGCTGATTCTCGAGATATGGTAAAGCCTCCAGTACAGCTCGAGAGAAGAAAGCAAATCGTTCGCCGTCATCCCCAAAACCATAACTGCCGTGACGTTTAAAATAATATTCATTATCAAGGAAATATACGGTAATCCCCTGATAATCGTATTTTTCTATGCCGCAAAATTTTGATCTCCAGCCTACCGGTACTTCAATACTCTTTATCCATTGCATCTGATCTTTATAATGCTGTGAAAGATCACCATATTTGGGTAAAATAATACTGACGTTTGCTCCTTCTTTGGTAAGTGCAAGAGGGAGAGCGCCAATGACATCCCCGAGTCCCCCTGTCTTTACAAAAGGGGCACACTCTGATGCTGCAAATAAGACATTCATGCTCGTAAACCCTCCATTAAACGACTTCGCCTTTTTTAATTACAGTGGGTTGCTGCCTGGCCGTAATCGTTTGATCTTTCGTAATAATTACTTGTTTATCCGTAATAACATGGTCAATATGAACCCCTTCTTCAATATCTCCCTTTTGCATAATAATACTATTTCTAACGACCGCACCCTTTTTCACTTTTACACCGCGGAAAATGATACTATTTTCAACCGTACCCTCAATGAAACACCCATTTGCGACCAGTGAATTAGACACCTTTGAAGAAATTGCATATTTAGCTGGTGCTTCATGCTTTACCTTTGTGAAAACATCCCAAGAATTGTAGAAGTAGTCGTTAATGATATCCGGATTAAGAAACTCCATATTGCTTTTGTGATACGTTGAAAGTGAATGTATGAACGGCATATGTCCAGCAAATTCATAGCCTTGAACTTGAAGGTATTTTAGATTAGCTTTTACTGCATCTTTCAGAAAATCGTATTCCTCATTCTCTATACATTTCTTAATTAAATCAATTAATAATTGTTTCCGGATCACATATGTTTCGAGGCATACATGATCACCGGTGGCAGGCGAAGTATACAACTCAATATCAAGTACTTCTCCTCTAGAATCAAGCGTACACTGATGATAAATCGGTTTTTGGACAGCTTCTCCATCATAATTCTTATATAGGACCGTGATATCCGCACCAGAATTTTCGTGTTCTTTGACCACTTCATTAAAATCGATTTTACTAATATGATGCCCCGGTGCGATAATCACGGTATCAGCCGTAGCCCGTTTGAAAAACTCTAGATGATCATAAAATTGTTGAATATCTCCCTTGATTTGTTCATCGGGATGAATAGGCGGCAGAATGAACAACCCCTGGGAGCGATGATCAAGATCCCATTCCTTTCCAGAACCGAGATGGTCCATTACGGACCGGTACTTATCTTTCGTAAAAATAGCGACTTTACTGACACAGACATTCATAAAGTTTGACATGGTAAAATCAATCATCCGGTAACGGCCTCCAAATGGTACAGAAGCCAGACAACGATGATGGGTCAGCTCTTTTAAAATTGGTCGTTCATTGACGAGATTAATTACACCCAGTACATTACTCATATAAGCTTCCCCCTCAATTAAATGAAGTTACGACTTTGCATACGTTGATGAAATGGTTTGATTTTCACCAATCAGTGTGATTCCCGTTTTATGTGCACCAATTACAGCTCCGTCTTCAATAACGGTATCACTGCCGATAATTGCCTTCTCAATCGTGACATTTTTGCCAATCTTCACGTTAGGCATGATCACTGAGTCTTTAATGATTGTGCCGCTTCCGACCTGCACATTATAAGATAAAACAGAATGAACTACCTTGCCCGATACCATGCATCCCTCGTTGACTAAGGACTGAGTTACATCAGCCTCTTCAGAGATATATTGCGGTGGATGATTGGCGTTACCTGCGTAGATTTGCCAGTTTGGATCTTCCAGTTCAAAGACAGTCGGTTCTTCAAGCATATCCATATGAGCTTCCCATAGGCTTTCAACCGTCCCTACATCCTTCCAATAATCCTTAAACCGATAAGCCTGCAAATTAGCCCCGTCATTGAGCATTTTAGGCATAATATCCTTACCAAAATCGTTGCTGGAACCAATATCTTTTTCATCTTCTGTTAAATATTTTTTGAGATGTTTCCAGTTAAATAGATAAACCCCCATCGATGCAAGGTTATTCTTTGGATTTTTTGGTTTCTCATCGAATTCAATAATTTGATCTGTATCGTCCGTGTTCATAATCCCAAATCGGTGTGCTTCATCCCACGGTACTTCAATGACAGCTACGGTCGCATGTGCACACTTGGCAATATGAGCGTCAAGCATTTTGTTATAGTCCATTTTATAAATATGATCACCTGAAATTACGAGAACATATTCAGGGTCATACGTATCAATATAATGAAAGTTTTGATAGACGGCATTCGCTGTGCCTTTGTACCATTCACCACCATCTTTATCCTTGTATGGCGGCAGGAGTGCAACTCCACCGTAATTCCGATCAAGATCCCAAGGACGTCCATTTCCTACATAAGAATTCAAAATATGCGGCTGGTATTGTGTCAGTACCCCAACTGTATCAATACCTGAATGTGTACAATTACTTAATGTGAAATCAATAATCCGGTATTTACCGCCGAATGGTACGGCTGGTTTCGCTAAATCACTTGTTAATTCTCCGAGTCTCGATCCCTGACCACCTGCTAGAAGCATTGCTACCCATTTTTTAGATGCCATTTAAATCGACTCCCTTCTGTCGTTTTTTTGTTTGCTTCCTAAATATGGTCATTCCAAGCGGTGGTACTGTTATTTCCATACTGCATGGTTGATTATGGTGAGGAACCTTCTCCGCATGAATAAAATCTGCATTGAACGTACCTGAACCTCCATAAGATTCTGCATCACTAGTAAAGGCTTCATAATACAGACCGCTCGAAGGAACCCCTATTTTGTAGTCCCGGTAAACAGAGTCAGAGAAATTACAAACGATTAAACAATAATCGCCTTTCCGTTTTCCTCGACGTATAAAGGTGATGACACTCTGGCCGGCATTATCAGCATCAATCCATTCAAAGCCTTCTGATTCATGATCTAGACGCCATAACGAATGCGTTTCTCTGTAAAAACTATTTAATTCTTTATAATAGTTAAAAAATTTAGAATGTGACTCAAAATCCAAAAGCATCCAATCCATTTTTTCTCGGTATTTCCATTCATCAAACTGCCCAAACTCACTGCCCATAAATAGAAGTTTTTTTCCAGGATGTGTGAATAAATAGCCGAATAAAAGACGTAAATTAGCGAATTTCTGCCAGTAGTCACCAGGCATTTTGTTCACTAATGATCGTTTTCCATGAACCATTTCATCATGTGAAAACGGAAGGACATAGTTTTCAGAAAATGCGTAAAAAAAGGAAAAAGTTAAAAGATGATGATGCTTGGGACGTTCATTTACAGAAAGCTTCATATATTTAAGTATGTCATTCGCCCATCCCATATTCCATTTGTAATTGAAACCAAGCCCTCCAGCAGAGGTTGGACCAGTTACCAGCGGATATTCGGTTGCTTCCTCGGCCATCATCAGAGCACCAGGAAATTTCTCGAATATGGTTTCATTTAATTTTTTTAAGAAGGCAATGGCTTCAAGGTTCTTATCTCCGCCGTATTGATTCGATAATTTAACAGGTAATGGATTATCGTGATTTAAGTAAACAATCGAGGATACAGCATCAATGCGGAATCCGTCAACATGATAGACGTCCATCCAAAACATCGCGTTTGAAATGAGGAAACTTACAACTTCAGGTTTACTATAATCAAAACTATATGTCCCCCAAATTGGTCTCTCAGCTCGCAAGGGATCCGCCGATTCGTAAAGGGGAGTACCATCAAAACGGCCAAGTCCTTGGATATCTTTACAAAAATGTGCCGGCACCCAGTCGAGAATGACCCCTAACTCTCTTTGATGGCAGCGATCAATAAAGTACATTAATTGTTCAGGAGTGCCATACCTGCTTGTCGCTGAATAAAAACCAGTAATCTGATAGCCCCATGAACCATCAAACGGATGCTCCATTACAGGCATTAATTCAATATGTGTGAAGCCATTCTCAACTGCATACTCCACTAACTCATCAGCAAGCTCCTGATATGTATAAAATTCGCCATTTTCTTTTTGCTTCCATGAGGCAAGGTGAACTTCATAAATGGCCATTGGTTTATGGTATATATCCGTCTTCTTGCGTTTTGTCATCCATTTTTGATCATTCCATTTATATGTATCCAAGGGATAGACTACCGAAGCAGTTGCCGGCCGAAGCTCTGAATAAAAAGCATATGGATCCGCCTTCAATTCTTTCTGACCGCCTGGACCAGTCACTTCGTACTTGTATATTTCTCCTTTTTTCAGGTGTGGAATAAACCCTACCCATATCCCCGAAGAAGCTAGTCGCTGCATTCGATTTTGACCGCCATTCCAACCATTAAAATTCCCCACTATAGACACATTTTTTGCATGAGGTGCCCAAACTGCAAAGCGGACTCCATCGAGATTTTCCTCTGAAACCAAATGCGCGCCAAGCATCTTATAACTCTCGAATAATGTACCTTCATGAAAAAGATAGACGTCAAAATCACTCGGAAAGAGTTGTTTAGGTACTTCGATCATTTTTTCCATTTCCTACACCTCCTCCAATTTAATGGTAATTATTCCTCTTTACCCTACTCTCCTATAAAATATTCGCCCTTCGATAAATAATATCCTTTAATTAAA
>NZ_JAZVJO010000539.1:0-1990 GCF_059453735.1 Peribacillus sp.
AATTGATGCCAAATAAATTTAGCAAAAATATCAGTAGCTTAACTTTTATATGAAAAACTTCTCGGGGGTCTGCCAAGCGGAAGGGGCCGACAAGCCCCTGAGAGCGTCTTTCAATAGATTACAAACATAGGTACTTTTAAATTACAGAATGAAATGTCATGATATTTCTCGGAAATATGCTTCGCAGCCAATTGAAAGAGAACCTGGAATGCCATTACTTTACAGATGAAAGTGAGGATACTTTTGAATATATGCAGCAGCGATATCAATTGTTTATAGAAGCTGGCGAATCTTTGGAGGCTGGAGACACTTTAAAATGTGCGATGTACCTGGACTCTATCAAAATTTTAGATGCAAAGTTTCATGAAGATGCAATGAATTAGAAACTCGAGAACGCCAGGCGGAGGATATTATTGACTCATGAGAGTTGTTTGAAAATTAAGAAAGATATTGTTTAAAATAAAACTTTTAATTATGGGAAAACTAATTGATTTGGAAGCGATTGCTAGAACAGATTGGGCAAAAGCTTCTCTTGAGAAAAAACCTGCTGCATTTTTAATATTTGCAGGTCTTGTTACTGTGCTCGTTTCATTGTTTACCCCTTATTGGCTTGAGGCAAAATTTTTCTGTGGGGGCGAGATGATAGAAGCGCAGAGAATAGACGGATACACTACGACTCAAGGCATCTTTATATTGATACTTCTTGTGTTCGCTGCTTACGGATTGTTTTATCAGCAGTATGGTGTCGTAACGGTTGCCAGTCTTATTATCTGTGTGTTAGCTGCAGTATATCATGTCTGGGCTGAAACTTTTACATTGGAGCTTACAATTAATGGGGTGACTAAAACTGTTGAAGAGTTCCGCAATGATTTATACAATTTGGGAGGACTGGTAGGAGAAACCACAGGTATGAGGTATGAGGCTTATGGTAGTATGGTTGCTATGGTTGGTAGTATGGTTTCTCTCTTCTTTAGTTTCATAATGTTTAAGAAAAGCAAATAAATCTAAAAAATCCAAGAGGCTAAGAAATATCATGATGCTTTTGTAATTTAATTAGGCTGTGAAAATCAGATTATTGGGAGCCGTTATAACATTGGCATTTCTGCTCTATTGTTGTGAATGGATTGAAAGCTATGTTGAAATAGGCTCGATGTCGTGTCTGAAAATATGAAATGTCATGATATTTCTCGGAAATATGCGCAAAGTTTTTTAAATTTGTGAGATTTAAAACTAATGCCAAAATTTTTCTTGAAATATTATGAAGAAGTTCTCTTTACCTAAAGACGGTGGCCTTATCGAGGCTGGTCTTCCAAATGGTGTCAAGCACACTTTCGAAAGAATCCCTGCACATATTTTCGAGGACGAGGATGCTGCAAGCGAGCGCATCGCCGAGAAGATCGCAGAAGCAATCAATTCATGTGACGGAGTCTACAGGCTCGGTCTTTCTACAGGTTCATCTCTCATCGGTATCTACCGCAGCTTGGTAAGACGCTATGAAGCAGGTGAACTTTCGTTTAAGAATGTAGAGATTTACAGCACTGACGAGTATTATCCAGCTCCTGCAGACAATCACAGCCGTAACCGCAGACTCTATGAGGAGCTCGTGGCAAAGGTTGACATCAACCCTGAGAATGTGTTTGTTCCTAAGATCACTGAGGCTAAGGAGGCTGCTGAAGTTTCTGAGTACTGTGCAGCATTTGATGCAAAGGCAAGATGTCTTGACCTTCTTGTCATGGGAATGGGTGAGAAAGGTCAGGTAGGATTTAACGAGGCCGGTACTACAGAGCACAGCCGTACAAGAACTGTTCTCCTTCCATACGCTTCAAGAAAGAGACAGATGAAGAACTTCGGTGGCAATCTCGCTGCTACACCGAATACTGCAGTGGCAATGGGTATCTCGACAATGCTCAGCGCCAAGAAGATTCAGCTTGTTGCATGGGGTGAGGACAAGGCAGCTGTCGTGAAGAGAGTTTCTGAGGATAAGGCAGAT
>NZ_JAZVJO010000540.1:0-5916 GCF_059453735.1 Peribacillus sp.
TAAAGATGAATTGAAAAATGCAGACACCTTCTCGATGGCTGAAAAAGAAATTATCCATTTTCATTTAGATAAGAAGTTGGAAGACCTTGTCGTGCAGACGACCATATGGGATTATGCAGAGGTGATTTCTCTATTCTATAAAGGGAAAATTGAGCAATCTGATTTCAAGCAACTCAATCTTTTCCCAGACCCTGAGCTAAATAAGGGAACCTATATTAAGCCAGCGGAAATCCAAGCAAGGTTGCAGGAGAATTCGAAGCTGTATGAGCTGGTTCAACGAATCCATGACTATGAAACATTGGATACGGAATTAGATAAATACTTTGATGATAAGATGGTTACGAAACTTAAGAAGGATGATTGGTATACCAATGAATTAATGCCAGTGAAAACCTCTTTTGATAATAATCAAAAAATCCACCTAACCTATCTGGATGCACAAACGAAAAAATTAAATAAAGGGGTCGACTTTTGGGAAAGAGCCCATGCTAAAACGAAGACAGGGATGAGAAAACGTCATATCATCGTCTTCAATGAGCCATTTCAATCATCTGTAGAAATGGAGTTCGAGTTTGATGATCATCTCAAGAAACAGTATATCCACAAAAAGAGTGAACCTTACTGTGAGACAAGTGGTAAAAAGTTAAAAGTACGTTTACCAGTTGAAGAAGGAAAAGTAGAGTTTCATCAAATAAAGTATCGTCATAACAATGAATCGAAATCCAACTATGAATTCAATTTCTGCATTGTACCTTTTTCTGCTGACATGCTAGCAGGAATTGAAACAAAGTATGAAGTGAAATATGCTAATGCTGCATCATCCATCTTCCTTCATTATACTGGGGAAGAAATTGTCATTGGTTCGGGTGAATCTAGCGTTCATCATCTAATTAGAGAAGCCTATGAAACCATAGAAAAGGATGAAGGAGTTTCCGTTGCACTAGAGATGGATCAAGGGGCCTGGGAGGACGATCGATTAGCGTTTAACATGAAAGTTCACCAAAGCTTTTTGCCATTTGAGATAAGAGATTCGGATGTACGCTCAACCCCAATAGAAGCGAGACGGGTAGCTAAACTTAAGCGTGAAAAAAGAGCTCACTTTGTATTGGAGCAAGATACCATTCGACAAGAAACATCGACTTATTATCCACACGATGACTTTAAAACAAAATTGTTAATCGAACAAAAATGGGTGGAGTCTATTGCCAAGCAAATGGTACGTGACACCTTAATAACGGATATGGAGTTACCAGAAAAGGTCCTTCAGGCATATGAGGCCTATTTAGCTTATTTCTCAACTAAACAACTCTTACCAAGCTTAAGTTATATGGATGAGGAGCTGAAAAAGCTAGCAAAATCATATATCACTCATGTATCTGAGCATATAGCTATGATTGAAGAAGACACTCTGTTAACGGAAAGGCAGTTAAATCTGTTCAAGCTAGGAACCTTTGTTGACAATGATCGGCTATGGTTGACACCAGTTCATCCGTTGAATGTGGCTTACCAATTATACTTGGAAGAGCAGCTTCATGACGAAGAGTTGGATTATGTCATTCTAAATCGCCTACATCCAAATAATCTTATGCCATTTATTTATGCTCCTAATGATGAACTATACAGGCCGACATTAACGAATAAATATGCTGAGTGGCATGAATATGAGCCGGAGAAGCAAATATCTATCGGTACGGCAAATGAGTTCTTGGCAAAGGTTGTGGAAGAGAAGATAAAGCAATTTGTGACACACTTCGATTACTTGTTCTTAAGTAGCTCTAAATCTCCATTATTATTGAACATTGTAGAAATAAACAATGATAAAGAAGTGGTCCGTGGAATCTTTAATTTCATGAAGGAACAGCTTGAGACATTAGGACCTGATAATATCTTACCAATAGAGGTAGCCCTTTATAGAAGTCAGGACTCTCAAAGCTCCTTTGAGTTATTGTCTGCTATCCAGACGCCGATGGAACTGAAAGAAGTATTCGATATTGACATTAACTCAAAGGATTTAGATGCTGCCGATGTGTTGAGGTTAATAAGAGAAAATATACGTTATTATCAGAACGAGACAAAGGGCAATATGGAATTTCATTATAGCCATATTTCCTTCTTCAAGCTCCCTACTCAAGATATTGAGGTGTCTCATCCAATGAATCAAATGGATACGGGAATCTCGCTCAATGGATTGCTTTCTTCAGTGGCGTCGATTTCCAGTGATTCAGATTACCGTACAGGTTTCGGCCTTCATAATGGGCCTGAAAAGCCTAGTTATTTGGTGGAGATAGCGAGCAGTTATAATGAGCTTGCTTTTAACATGAAGAATGAAGGCAGGAGTTCATATAGCAAGAATAAATCAATCGTGATGAGCGCTTCTTCTCATAACCAAGAGTTGCTAAAAAATTTATATAAGGCTTCTTTCTGGGTAACCTTTATTGAACCTGGTGTTGATTTGGATTTCTTCCAAGTCTCGACCAATGAGTTGTTAGTCATTCACTATAATGACCAGCATACTTCTTCCGATCGGTATGATGCGATAACGGTAACGGATAAAACTAACCAGTATAAAAAAGTCATTAAGGAATATATTTATGACCATTCATCTACGATATCCGAATATAACATCGATCAAGCCATCAAAGCATTTAATTCCATTAATGGTGAATGGCTATTACGTATCATTGGCAGCAAGGGTCACTTTGCTAGGGAGAAAATTAGCATCGTATCCGCGATGAAGTATTTGGAATGCTATCTCTATCATCCGTCTATTACATGGATACCAGTATCCCTGGAAGAAATTCTTCGTGTCGCAGCGGCAGTTAACTTGACGAAACGAGATGGAATCTTCTCGACGAAGAACCTAAAATCATTCGGCAAGCATAGTGACGATATATTAATGATGGGTATAGAAAAGCAGGAAGGAAGATTAATGCTTTACCTCTATCCTGTTGAGGTAAAGATAGGTCGCCTGCAGACAAGCAAGGCCCATATTCAAATTGAGAAGACAGCTGCATTATTTAAGGAATTTCTTGTTGATAAGCCTGGTGAAGAGTGTTTCAGAAAGAAATTTTATCGCAATTTCTTCGCTCAAATTCTGTTGTCCAATGCGAAAAAGATTTATTCCAATGGATTATGGACAAAAGAAAAATATAATCAAATACATGAGTTGAAGGCATTGTTGCTAAATGATGAATTTACCATTGGAGAGCATTTAGAAGCCTATATAGGTAAAGGTGCGGTTCTTCACTTTAGGAATAATAGTGGATTCCGGTCTGCTGAGTTAAATAATGCAATCTTGAACCTAATGTTTATTGAGGAGGATGCTTATGCTGGTCTTTCGACTTCAATAGAAACCATTGTAGATAGGATGAAGACTGGGTATATGGATTTTATTCCAAGTAACCTATTGGCCAATCAATATCATCCTGATGGTCATGTATACGTATCCCAAAATTATCAGGGTTCTTATCTTATGGATATGAACAAGGGTAATTCTGCTGATTCTGTAACGAAAGATGATGATCAATCTATCCAGCATGCAAAGGTAGCGGAGGATCCCTCGGGAAATGAGTATAAAGCATCTATAGACAACCGTGATGAGGAATTTGATAAAGGAAGCTGTAATGATGCTGATAATGAGCAAATTGAAGATATCGTAATCAGCGAGGACAAGGACGAGAATCAGCCGAGTGACAAAGAATCCCGAATATCTTTAGACGATATAAGAGTCCCTATTGGAGTAATCCAGGGTTCTAATCAGGTTGTGAATTGGGAATTTGGACATAAGAATCTTGCTAATCGTCATCTATTCATCACTGGTGGGTCTGGCCAAGGGAAGACATACTTCATCCAATGCCTGTTATGGGAGTTAGCCAAACATGATATATCCAGTATTATCATTGACTATACGGATGGTTTCAAGAAGTCACAGCTCGAGGATGAATTCAAGGAGAATTTAGGTGGCAGATTGGAGCAATTTATTGTCCTTGCGAAGAAATTCCCGATTAATCCTTTTAAGAGGAACAAAAAAGAATTGGATGAAGATTTATTTATCGATGAAGATGATTCTGATGTGGCTGAAAGAATGAAGAATGTCATCGGTTCTATCTATACTACACTAGGACCGCAACAGCTAAATTCTATCTATCAAGCCGTCATGAAAGGCATGTCTATTTATGATGAAAAGATGAACTTTGAGATTCTCCGTGAATTATTGGAGGAGGATGGGTCAGGACCAGCGAAAACTGCCCTGTCGCAAATGAATCTGCTTATAGATAAGAACCCATTTGATTCAAGCCAGGATATGGACTGGTCCTTTCTTGAGAAAGAAAAAGGAAAGGTGTTCATTATCCAGCTGACAGGATATTCACCTGATGTCCAAAAACTAATCACGGAATTTATCCTTTGGGATTTATGGTATTACAAGCTACAGCATGGGAATAAACGGATTCCATTTCCGGCGGTACTGGATGAATCTCAGCGCCTTGATTTCAGCAATAACTCTCCAAGTGCGAAAATCTTAACAGAAGGCCGAAAATTCGGCTGGTCTGGATGGTTCGCCACCCAATCAACAAAAGGATTCTCTGGAGATCAAATCAGCCGATTGCAAAATTCAGCTGTGAAGATTTACTTCTCGCCTGTGGAAAACGAAATATCTACGATAGCAGCGAATATAGCGGCAGACCATAGAGAAAGAAAAGAGTGGGAAACAAAGCTAACCAACCTTCAGAAAGGGCAATGTATTGTATATGGCCCTGTGTTGGATCGCAATGGTAAGTTCCTTCCTTCTAGACCTTATGTTGTGAATATCTCGCCGTTTAGTAAAAGATAAATATATAAACAAGCCCCTTCATGAAATGGAGGGGCTTGTGTCATTTTGACAAATAGCGGGTAAAGAATAGTAAAAGTAGACAGTGAGTGATTCTTTATGAATACGCAAATGTCGGATGAAACAAGAAAGAGAATAATGGGCTCTATACACGGGATGGGGACAAAGCTTGAGAACAGAGTCTCCCGTGAACTATGGAGAAGGGGCTTTCGATTTCGCAAAAATGTAAGATCTTTATATGGAACCCCTGATATTGCCATTCAAAAATATAAGGTTGTCATTTTTATTGACTCCTGTTTTTGGCATGCCTGTGAGCTTCATGGAACTTTGCCAAATAAGAATCAGCTATTCTGGATTAACAAATTCAATCGGAATAAAGAGCATGATCAAGAGGTTACTGATTATTATCTTAGGAAAGGTTGGTATATTTACCGGGTGTGGGAGCATGATTTAAAGCGTGATTTTTATGGGACGGTTGATAGGTTGGAAGGATTTATATTGGATGCAATTAAAGAAGTTAATAGTTAATTAAATAACTTAAATTTTGTAAGAAGGTGTTTCCAATGACATATGATTAAGTGTGGCTTATGCATAAAACCCTTATATTGTCCATTAGTATAATTATTGTTGAAAATATTACATCATGAGATAGACAGGTGGGGATTGTGATGAGTAACTTTACGAGAGATCTAAGAGCGGAGCAAGAGTTGGGTAAATATTTAGATAGTAACTTTTATCCTAACTATACTCCATTGAAGAATGTCCATCGGGTATTTACGAAGAAGGAACAGATAGAGGGCATAGACATTGTGGGAGATTTTAAGGGTGAGAAAGTTTTGATTGATGAGAAGGGATGTCTAACAAACACGACTCCAATTAATACTTTTGCCCTCGAAATAAGTTATAAATTCAAGGGAACTAGGAAACAAGGCTGGCTCTATAATAAAGAGAAAAGAACCACCCATTATTTATTATGCTGGAATAAATGAGACTCTGATATAGGAATTGATAGTGTAACAGCTGATGACTTCGATTATGTTGTGGTTATGTTAGTATCACGACAAAAATTATTAAATTACTTTCAAGAC
>NZ_JAZVJO010000541.1:0-2243 GCF_059453735.1 Peribacillus sp.
CAGGAACCTATAAAGGTAAGCGTATTTCTGTACAAGGTACAGGTATGGGTGTTCCTTCGATTTCTATTTATGTAAACGAATTAATTAGCAGCTATAATGTTCAAAAGCTGATTCGTGTAGGCACAGCAGGTGCTATTCAAAAGGATGTTAAAGTTCGTGATGTGATCTTGGCAATGAGTGCATCAACCGATTCGCAAATGAATCGTCTGACTTTTGGCGGCGTGGATTATGCACCGACCGCTGATTTTGATTTATTATTAAAGTCCTATGAAGCTGGATTGAAAAAAGGATTGAAGCTGAAAGTTGGAAACGTTTTTACAGCCGATCAGTTCTATAATGACAACAGCGAGCTTGAAAAATGGGCTAAATATAAGATTCTTGCAATTGAAATGGAATCCGCTGCTCTATATACGATCGCAGCGAAGTTTGATCGTCAGGCGCTGTCTATTTTAACCATAAGTGACCATCTTCTAACTGGTGAAGAGACAACTTCACAAGAGCGTCAATCAACGTTTGGTGAAATGATTGAAGTAGCACTAGAAGCAGCTATACAAGAATAAAGGTAAGCCTGTATCTTCATAGATACAGGCTTAAATATAGGGATTTTTAGAAATGGATCTTCGGTTCTTACTAGTTTCTTACTCGTTAGACATACTTTTTATTTTCGTTTCGGTGTAAAACTGATAAAATAGATAAAACATTCCTAAATATTCATTTAGGAGATAGGATACATGAAAGTGGTGAACAATTAGTGGAGGAAGATCATAATAAGCAAGAACCGAAAACAGAAAATAAATTGATTAAAATGAAAAAGTTTCCGTTTATTATGGGGATATTTTTAATTGTTTTCTTAACAGCAGGAATTACCACAATCGCCCTAACCTTTGGCGATGAAAAGGTAGAATCCCTGGCTCCAGTTGAAGAAACAGAACATGCGGAATTCCAAAAGTTGTATGATACATACGATACCCTGAAAAAGAACTTCTATAAGGATGTCGATGATAATGAGCTTGTTGATGGTGCAATCAATGGCATGATTCAAGCCTTAGATGATCCGTATTCTACTTATATGGATGAAGAGGAAGCTAAGAGCTTTAACGAAAGCATTTCATCTTCGTTTGAGGGAATAGGCGCAGAAATCCAAGAACATGATAAACAAATCATGGTCGTATCACCGATTAAAGGGGCTCCAGCAGAAAAGGCTGGGATTAAGCCAAATGATATTATTCTAAGCGTTGATGGAGAGAGTCTAGAAGGCTTGAGTTCAACTGAAGCGGTTATGAAAATTCGAGGTAAAAAAGGGACAAAGGTAGAGTTGATGATTTCCCGCGGAACATCAGACCCTCAAAAGGTTATAATTGTCCGAGATACAATTCCGATTGAAACGGTATATGCAGAATTGCTGCCAAGCAAAATTGCAAAAATACAGGTTACGAGTTTCTCCGATAACACGACAGCAGAATTAAAAACAGCACTATCGGAGATGGAAGAAAAGGGCATGAAGGGAGTTATTCTTGATCTCCGTGGAAATCCAGGCGGCTTATTAAACAAAGCACAGGAAATTGCCAGCCTCTTTGTTCCTAAGGGTGAGAATATTTACCAGGTAGAAAATCGTGCCGGTCAAAAAGAAATTACAAAATCAGATAATAAAAATATTTTTGATAAACCTGTCGTTGTCTTAATTGACGGCGGTAGTGCCAGCGCCTCTGAAATTGTTGCTGCTGCTGTAAGTGAGTCAGCTGACATTCAATTGGTTGGTGAGAAATCATTTGGTAAGGGGACGGTCCAAACTGCAGATGAATATGATGATGGTTCTAATTTTAAATTCACTGCATACAAATGGCTGACACCAGATGGTAATTGGATTCATGGTAAAGGCATAGAACCTGATGTGAAAGTATCATTACCGAAATATGCAAGCCTTGCATATATTTCTCCAGATAAAAAGATGAAGGAATCAGATACTTCTACTGAGATTAAAACAGCAGAACAAATGCTTGAAGCAACTGGATTCGACCCTGGTAAAGCAGATGGTTTTTACGATGAAGCAACTAAAAAAGCTGTTTCTGACCTTCAAAAAGAAAAAAATCTTAAAGTAACTGGCGTATTAGAAGGGGAGACTACATTAGCATTAATGGAAATGCTGCGTGAGAAAATTCTTGCAAATGATACCCAAGTGAAAAAAGCAGAAAGCATTTTAGAAAAAGAAATCAACTAACCTAAACAGCCTGCTCACGCAATTA
>NZ_JAZVJO010000542.1:0-3238 GCF_059453735.1 Peribacillus sp.
GGAGAGAGTATTTAAATTTCTTAATTTCCTATGTGATTTATGGTGTGGTGGCAGGGGTGTCACTATTGTTCTTAGTTGGTTTTATCTTGCTGCCTATCGTATGTATTGCCCAAATCATTTTCACGATTATTGCCGCAGTTAAAGCATACGAGGGAACTGAGTATCGAATCCCATTTATTTTCCGAATTCTATAAAGTTCAAATGTCCGGCTATTTGCGGACATTTTTTTCTCTCCAATAATAGAGAAAAGAGGGGTAAGATGTATAATGAAGAACCGAGACATATTTACTTAGCTCTATCGGTCGGCCTGCTGTTTATTTCTCCTATTTTGCTTTTTATTCTTCCTCAGACCTTGATCAACCTCTTCCAAGAATCCACAGATACCTGGGTGACAGTCGCAACTCGTGTTAACTATTTTGTGTGTGGAGCAGGTTTTCTTCTGCTGGTTATGTCTTTATTTCTCCTATTTTGGTTTGACAGAAGCAATTGGTCTAAAACTGCTAGTTTTATATGTGTCTGTGTTGGTCTATGGCTGTTCTACAGTGCTTCACAAACCTTTCAGTCATTTTCTACAACTGGGATTGTCTATAAAACGGTTTTCTCAAATGAAACGCATCGTTATGAGTGGAGTGATATACAAGAATTAACGTATTCACTAGAAACAGAAAAAAAGACTGGAGCGTACGTGATTACCTTTGATGACAAAAACCAAATACAGGTTAATGAGAACGGTTATATTAAGAACATTCGACGTGCTATTCTTACCCAGGCAAAGGTAAATAATGTTGAAATTAAAGAAATTAAGCAACCAAATTGAAAGATGTCCAGTTGAACCCTGTTATTTAAAATGTCCGAATAAACAGTAAATGCTTCTATCTTTGCGTTTATAGGAATATAGTAGTTTTAATAGAGTAATCCATTAAGGAAAAAACACGTCCAAAGGGAGTTTGCTATGGATATTCGAACCTACTATAATCAAATCGCTAAAATGTGTTTCTATGCAGCTTGGACTTGTACAGGCTTAGCCTTTGTTTTTTTTATTTTGAAGGTCATGAAAGTACTTGATACAAATGTATTTTTCATTACTGGACCTTTTATTCTGCTTTCTCTCATTTACTTCATTGGCTACCGTATTTATGAAAACCGGCTGATTAATTTTCCAGAAATGGTTGTTCAAAAAAATAGTGATTTATTTGAAGAAGAAAACCTGCTTGTAACCTTTCTACCAGCTCCAACGTTACGAATGCTGCTTTTCATGCCAAATGGCAAGCTGGTAGGAGAAGTTCGTGATCAGAATATGAAATGGTATTTATGGCTGATTCCTAGTGTCCTTTCTATTATTTTACCGAAAAAGTATGGGCTTTATGGAGCGGATGGGGAAATGGTGGCTGAATATAAGCTAAGAGGAGGAATCAAACAGGGTGTAACGATGATCGTAAATGGTGAAGCGATAGGATCCTTTCGACAAACATATAAAGAATCTTTGTTTTCATTTAAAGGAGAGATAAGGGGCCAAAATGGAAGTGAGTGGATGACTGTCAATCCTAATAATTTCTTTACAAATTTCGAAATAAAAGATCAGACAGGAGCTACCATTGTTACATTTCAAAAAGGTTGGATGCCAAGGGAATGGAGTACAATCTTTAAAGAATTGAACACACCTATCCTTACCTTTCATTCTTCAGCGCAGATCAATGACAAAATCGTGGTTCTTGGGTATGTGGCCTCAGTTTATAATCACCGGTCCAACTAAAGGCTTATTTTTGAGCAAAATGTGAACAATATAAATTAAATATTAGTATAATGTTTATTAAATAAAAAAATACATAGAAAGACTGGTGAGTAAGATGACATTGTTACATGAAATTGTTGACTTTAATAAAAAGTTTGTCAATGACGAAGAATACGTGAAGTATGAAACAGATAAGTTTCCAGATAAACGGATGCTGGTGCTAAGCTGTATGGATACACGGCTGGTTGAACTGCTTCCTAAATCTATGAATATTAGAAATGGCGATGTAAAATTCCTTAAAACAGCTGGCGCTATTGTGTCACATCCATTTGGCAGTGCGATGCGTAGTATTCTTGTGGCTATCTATGAGTTACATGCAGATGAGATTTTTGTTATTGGTCATCATGATTGCGGCATGTCATCCGTAGATGTGGATTCCATCATCAGTAAGATGACTGACCGGGGAATTTCGGAACAAACCATTGAAACAATTGAACATTCGGGTATTCATTTACGCAACTTTTTAAGAGGGTTCGATGATGTTTCAGAGAGTATCAAAAATAGTGTAAGTGTGATTAGAAACCATCCACTTGTTCCTAAGGAAATTCCGATTCATGGGCTGGTAGTTGCACCTGATACAGGAAAATTAGATGTCATCGTTGATGGATACGAGTTGACACAAAAATAAATTGTGTAAGAAACCAACCAGGCTGCCAAAAATATTTGGCAGCCTATATCTGTCTAAATTGTATAAATCTTAGAAAGATAGTTGATTAGTTCAGATTTTCTGGTAAAATCACAGAGTGTAGTTTGTCACATAAACAAACGGGCGGGCGAGGGATACTAGTAAAAAGGAACGATTATGAAACCGAACAGATTATTAGAGAAGACCTTTAAGCTGACTGAAAACCAGACGAAAACGAAACGTGAAGTTCTCGCCGGTACAGTTAGTTATTTTACGATTGTGTACATCATGATTGTGAATGCAATGATTCTTGCAGAAGCGGGTATTCCGCTCGAAGCAGCGGTCACAGCGACAGTTTTGTTGTCAGCAGCAAGTTGTCTTTTAATGGGGTTTTGGGCGAATATGCCGATTATTCTTGTACCAGGAATGGGCGTTAATGCTCTATTTGCTTACACGATGGTCCAAACGATGGGGCTTACTTGGCAATCAGCTTTAGGAGCTGTGTTCCTTTCAGGAGCTATCTTTGTGGTTATTGCTTTTACTCCATTTGCCCGGATTATTAATGAGGCCATTCCAGATTCACTTAAAGAAGCAATATCGATTGGTCTTGGACTATTTTTACTTTTATTAGGTCTTGAAAAAGGCGGTCTAGTCGTCAGCGGTTCCAGCTCGATATTAGCGATGGGTCATTTAAATGATCCTGAGGTGCTGGTGATGGTCTTGACACTTCTATTGGCCATCGGCTTATTTCTGAAAAATGTTCCAGGGAACTTCTTACTGACGATTGTTGGAGGAACGTTACTTGCTTTTTGCTTCGGTAC
>NZ_JAZVJO010000543.1:0-2614 GCF_059453735.1 Peribacillus sp.
ACTTCATCAGTTTTCAACTCGAAATGAAACTAGCAGTCTATCCTTTCGTGTTCTTGTTCTTTATTAAGCACATTTTATTTCTATTAAAGAATAAAGACTAGGGGATTGAAGATGGAAGGGAGGAATCTAGTGTTTTCATAAAAAAGATTATCGTAAACTAGAAGTAGTTTTCTTGATACTGAAAGGAAGGAAAGATCATTATCAATGAAGGATCATATAGGAGGCAATTATGGAAGAGACAATTAGTATTAAGGATATTTTTAACACGTTAAAAAAGCGCTGGATACTCATCACACTGATAACTGTTGGAGCTGCGTTAATTAGCGGGAGTATTTCTTATTTTATTTTAACTCCGATATATCAAGCATCCACACAAATCCTGGTTAATCAAAAAGATACAGAGAACCAATTGGATGTTACAAAGTTAAGTAGCAATATAGAGATCATTAAAACATACAGTGTCATCATAAAGAGTCCAGCCATATTAGAAAAAGTTATCGATCAGTTAGAACTCAATCAAAGTGTCACATCTCTCAGTAATACGATGACGATTAACAGCCAAGATAATTCCCAAGTTTTCTCTCTAACCGTTGAAAATAGTGATCCAGCATTGGCTGTCACAATCGCTAATACTGTATCTGAAACATTCCAAAAAGAAATCCAAAACATTATGAATATCGATAATGTCAGTATTCTTGCTAAAGCAAATCTTCCGGATAATCCTGCACCTGTAGCGCCTAATTCTCTATTGAATATTGCGATTGCAGTTGTAGTCGGCTTAATGGCTGGAATCGGTTTAGCCTTTCTTTTAGATTACCTAGACAACACGGTGAAAGATCCCAAAGAGTTGGAAACCCTTCTTGATCTGCCGGTTCTAGGGTCTATTCGTATGTTTGACAAATCAACACAAAAAAAGAGTAAAAAACATACTGCCAATAGAATAAGGAGTGAAATAAATGAGTCGTAAAGATGTAAACGAAAAGCGGGCTGTAAATCTGATCTCTCATAACTATCCTCATTTACCGGTTAATGAGCAGTATCGATTAATTCGTTATAATATCATGTTTTCTTCAGTCGATCAGGAAATTAAGTCTATTGTAGTTACCTCTCCTGAACCTGGAGATGGTAAATCTACTACGGCAGCGAATTTAGCTATTGTTTTAGCGCAGCAAGGAAGTGATATTTTACTAGTCGATGCTGATTTAAGAAAGCCTTCTATTCATTATTCATTCAATATAAGTAACTCAGTGGGGCTGACTAGTGTCTTAACAAAAGAATCTAATTTAGATTCTGCTCTTAATAAGACACATGTTCCTAATCTAACCATTTTAACGAGTGGACCTATTCCCCCTAATCCAACTGATTTGTTAAACTCTAAAACCATGGAAGTTCTAATGGAAGACTTAAAATCAACGTTCGACTATGTCATTTACGATACTCCTCCTATTCTAGCTGTTACTGATCCACAAGTTGTTGCCAATAAAAGTGATGGCATAATCCTTGTTGTAACCAGCGGGAAAACACACAAGGATAGTGCATTAAAAGCAAAAGAATTATTAGATAAGGCCAATGGACAATTACTTGGGGTGGTTTTGAATGGTGTGGAAGGCAATAAAAACGAATATTATTATCAGTATATTTAACTTGACTGAAGTTGAAACGGGGTGTGATGGTTGATTGATGTACATGCTCATATCTTACCCGATGTTGACGATGGGCCTATGACTCTTTTAGATTCTATAGAAATGGCTAATTCGGCTGTTACTGCAGGTATTACCCATCTATTTGCCTCCCCGCATCACTTAAATGAATTCTATGAAAATAAGAAGATAGATATCTTGGAAAAAGTACGTGAGTTAGAGAAGCATCTCAATCAGTTAAACATTCCGCTTACCATATATCCTAGCCAAGAAGTAAGAATACATAAGGATCTATTTAAATCACTAGATCGAGATGAAATATTGACTCTAGACAATAAGGGCATGTATCTCTTACTCGAACTTCCTTCTAATCAAGTACCAGATTATACACATGATTATGTCTATGAACTATTATTGCGAGGCATTACCCCGATTATCGTTCATCCTGAGAGAAATAAGGAAATTCTGATGAATCCGTCGATCTTATATCATTTAATTCAAGAGGGAGCTTTGACACAAGTTACTGCGGGAAGCATTACTGGTTCATTTGGAAAGAAAATAAAATCGTTTTCTGAGAAGATGATTGAGCACAGCTGGGTTCATCTCATAGCTTCTGATGCACATAACTGTACTTCGAGAGGATTTTCACTCCAAGATGCTTACCTGTCTATCCGTAAGAAGTATGGGAACAGTATAGCCTTTCTTTTAAATGAGAATTCAGAAGTGCTGTTGCGAGGACAAAAAATTTACACGGAGGAACCGCGGATAATGAAAAAAAAGAAAATGGGTATCTTTTAAAAGGAATACGAACTTCATTCATCCATCACTAATCGATGGATGAATTTTTTTATCCCATCATTAGTACGGGAGAGCAACCTCAGTAAAGTGTCAAAAACAAGGTATGAAGTGAACTTCTTCAAAAAAACTTGTATCGGTAGTTAATTAATTTTATAGAATATAAGGATTATTATGAA
>NZ_JAZVJO010000544.1:0-3239 GCF_059453735.1 Peribacillus sp.
CTACTTTTTCACCTTGCGCTTCTTTTTGAACCATTTTGAAATGAATTCCATGTGCAGCATTTAAGTCTTCTTCAGCATGTTTTAATAAGTTTTCTGCTTCTTCTACATTGCCTTCGCGGTATTCGCGAAGGGATTGGATGACCTTGCTGCGCGCGTTACCGCTATGAAGAATAAGTTGAAAATTAATTTGTTCACTGGTAAGTTCTTCTAAATTAATCTCCATTATTTTTTCCCCATTAAGGCTAATGCCTGTTCGTAAGCTTTTTTACCGTCTGCTAATCCATATGCCATCATATCGATCACATCAACATTGATATTGTATTGAGCAGCTTCTTTTTGAAGTTCTTTCTTCAAGAAACTCATTTGAGGTCCGATTAATACAACATCTGCTTCTGCCATATCTTGTTTCGCTTGATTTTGACCGACTGCCCAAATTTTCGCTTCATCACCGATAGATTCTGCATACGCTTCCATCTTTGTCACAAGTAAACTAGTAGACATACCTGAACTACATGCTAGTAAAATTCTATTCATTGATAATCAAACTCCTTCGATTCATTATTTTTAGTTTGTTAAGCGGTTACAACTTTATTATAGCCAATTAAAAAGAAATGTCTAGTCATTTCTTTTTAAAAATATAGGGTTATTTAATTAAACATCAATACATTTTCTGAATTGTCACATATAACTAAAAAAGGCTGCCGAGAAATTTTCTCGACAGCTTTTTAATATTAGTTGGTATCACTTGGATATACAATACCCATTTGACGTCGGGCTTCATCCATAATTTCCACGACAGCAAGTGATATTTCCCACGTATTCTGTGAGGACTGCTGTTTACCACTTTCAATCAGTTGGATAAATTCTTTTATTTCGTAATACATAGGGTCCTCTTGTTGTTCATAACTTATATCAGTAAGCGTGCCATCATGTGCACGTATTTCAATTTTTTCCGGACTAGATATATGATGAATAACCATAGATCCATCCTCTCCAAGAATTTCCGAAGGCAATGGTGAATCCGTTATTTTTGAATACATCACTACTGCCTCCATTCCATCATAACTGAGAAGAATACTTCCATTCCCATCCGCACCAGACTCGAGTACATGACCTGTCGCCTTAATAGAATTAGGCTTACCAAACAAAACAACAAGTGGATAAATTGTATAGATACCTATATCCATCAATGCCCCATTAGAAAGAGCTGGATTAAAGGCGTTTAAGACCGTCCCTTGTCGATAGGAATCATAACGTGATGAGTACTGACAGTAATTTGCAAAGTATGTACGTACTTTTCCAAGCTTATGGATATTATCCTCGATACTCTTAAAGTTCGGCATTAATGTTGATTTCATCGCTTCCATTAAAACAACGCCATTTCTTTTAGCTGCTTCAATCATCGCACGTGTTTCTGCTGTATTTGAAGCAATTGGCTTCTCACATAGTACATGCTTGCCATTTTCTAAAAACAGAATAGCTTGTTCTGCATGATAAGCATTTGGACTTGCGATATACACTGCGTCAATCATGTCACTAGATGCCATATCCTCTAGACTTGTAAACGTATTTTCAACCTGATAGTTGCCGGCAAACTCACGAGCTCTTTCCTCTGATCGTGAATAAACCGCTGTAAGCTTAAATTCTTCGTGTGCTTTAGACGCCTTTAAAAACCGTTCTGTAATCCAGTTCGTTCCAATAATTCCAAACCGCACCATAGTTGTCCTCCTATAAAAATTAATTTATTCTCTACCTAATATATCCTCATGTCATAATGAAAGCTAGCATTCTCTTTTGATTAAATGATATAGCGAGTCAAACTTCTTCCGACTCTTTTTAAAATGACACCACTACGATTAATTACCGAAGTGGCCCTTTTTTAAAAAAATAAGGTTTCTTTTTCTACCTAAATTGGGTAATAATAGAAAAAAGGAGTTGAGGAAGTATGGCAGATTTAATGAAAAATAAAGTGGCCTTAGTAACTGGAGGAAGTTCTGGTATTGGTCGTGGAGCTGCCTTAAAACTCGCAGAAAATGGGGCAAGAATTGCCTTACTTGATCTCAATCGTGAAGATGCAGTGGAAGTAAAGCGTGAAATTGAGGATCTTGGCAGCGAGGCAATTATTGTAGAAGCGGATGTTTCCAAAACTGAAGATATCGATCAGGCCTTCCAAAAGGTCATCGCTGAATGGGGCCAACTTGATTTTGTCTTCTCAAATGCGGGGATAAATGGGGTAATTGCGCCCATTGAGGATATGTCAATCGATGAATTTGATGAGACCATCCACACAAATTTACGTGGAACCTTCTTAACCGTAAAAAATGCTATTCCTTACATGAAAGAAAATGGGGGGAGTATTGTCATTACTAGTTCAATCAACGGAAATCGGACATTTAATAATTTTGGGTTTTCAGCTTACAGCACCTCAAAAGCTGGACAAGTCGCATTTGGAAAGATGGCAGCACTTGAGCTGGCACGATATAAAATCCGTGTTAATATGATTTGTCCGGGCGCAATTGATACCAATATTGATTCAAACACATTCCCAGAAAATGAAAACCTCAAAAAAATTACCATTCCTATTGAATACCCAGAAGGAGAGCATCCGCTTGCTGGGGAGGCTGGTCAACCAGAGCAAGTTGGTAATTTAGTTTTATTTCTAGCCTCTGATTTATCTTCCCATATTACCGGAACAAAGGTATATATTGATGGAGCAGAATCCTTATTATAAATGTGTACATAAGCCGTATTTCCATCAAGGAATACGGCTTTTTCATTCCTTCATTTATGATGAATGCGACGATTATATGAAACCTCATAGGCATCATGACGGAAATGCAAAATAGGATCATCAGAGCATTCAATGCCTTCAGGAACTTTTGTGGGATCAAACAGAACCACATCTGGAGTATCAATCAGCTTCTTAGAAATAGTGAGGTGTCCAATTTCTATTGTTTTCCGTTCTGGCGGCCAAGCTGCAGTTGGATCATCTGTTGGATCACCTTCTTCTCCTAACTGAATCGTAAGGGTAAAACCGACAGACTCTCTCTCTAGTCTTTCTGTTAATTCTTCATTTAAATAATCTGCTGAACATTTAACAGCTTCTAGTTTCCCATACATTCCGAGTCCCGCATCTGGTTCCCATTGATACTTAATCGGCTGTTTCCTGCCTTCCTTATCAATAAAATTAAACACATGTATGGAAAAGTAACGAGCCATAGCAAAACTGAGGGGTGAGC
>NZ_JAZVJO010000545.1:0-1955 GCF_059453735.1 Peribacillus sp.
TAGCCCGGGTTGATTGGAACGGAAGGTACGAGACTCCTGCGGGACAGAGGGAGAGGTGATACCCCACAGACCCTTTTAGCGCTGAGGAGGCTCACCCCACGCCCCGCGGAAAGCGGGAGCGGAAATCAACCGGCCAGTCTAACAAAGGGAATCCTTATGGACTTTTTCAGTGCCCTCCAAATTTGCCCCAGCTTTTTCATCAATCTCCTATTTCTACCCTAAAATTCTAAACGTTTACATCTTAATGATGCTTTCCCTCCACTATCCAGTGAAGAAATCCAGGAACCCTGTAATAATCACGGCATTAAAAAAGTCCGAGATCATCCGGCCTATCGGAATTGCCAGATAAGCAGCAGGTGCAAAACCGTATTTTTTTGTAATTGCCTGCATGTTCGCCATAGCATTAGACATGGCTCCCATTGAATAGCCGATAAAACCTGCAGTCTGAACGGCAGCCTCATAGTTTTTACCGAGCAACTTATAGATCGCGTAATAGGAGAAAAAGAACATGAAAGCTACCTGGACAATCAAAATGACAATGACCGGAAGCGCCAAGTCTGCTAGTACCCAAAGCTGAAGACCCATTAAAGCCATAGCAAGGAATAAAGACAGGGAAACCTCTCCAATGATCTCCATTTCTTTATGTGGATAATGGTTTTCACCAATCGCTTCTACAATGTTTCGGATTACAGCACCCATAACCAACGCCCCCATATAATCAGGGAAAGTAATACCTGTGCCAGCCATAAGTTTTGAAAGAATAACTCCGGAACCTAAAGCCACAGCCAACATCATAGCTGCATTTACAACACGGTTGACATTGGTTTTGATCATGAGGGGCTCTTTCATTTCCTCTTCTTCCTCTGTGATATACTCTTTTTCAGTTAGATTGAGCTGGGTCAATCTTCTTCGCATAATTGGGCCGCCCAGTATGCTCCCTGCTACCAATCCAAATGTTGCGGCAGCCAGGCCAACTGCAGACGCTCCCACTACGCCATATACCGGGCTCTCCATAACAGCACCAAATGCGGCAGCTGTACCCGGTCCTCCCATCAGGGAAATAGAACCAACTGCTAAACCAAGCCTCGGGTCAATACCAAACAATGAGGCTATGCCGCTTCCTATCACATTTTGTACTGTAAGAACGACAACGGAAAGAACCAGGATAAATAGAATCTGTTTTCCACCTCTCCTGATAAGTGGTATGCTGGCGGAAAAACCAATAGTAGTAAAGAATACCGTCATCAAAATATTTTGCAGAGTCGTATCATGAGAGATTGTCAAAATGCCATTAGCCGTAAGAATTGTGTTGATCAGCGCGAATACGAGGCCGCCGACCAGTGGAGCAGGTATACAATACTTACTTAAGAAAGGGACTTTCCTGACTGCCCAAGTTCCAAACCAGAACAAAACTGCTGCAACGCCAGCTGCCTGGTATAAATCAAGTTCTATTTCGATCATAAGCTTCACCTCAACGAATTTTTTTAAAACACCTCAACAAAAATTACTCCGGAGAGAAAACTTTGATTGAGAGTTTTAAAGACAATTATTTCCTCTAACTATATACTACCATATTTTTCATCTTACCAAGTTTTTCGAGAATGACTGATCTAATGAGCTGTCGAAGATACGGCCTTACTTCTATCATTCTCTCGAGATAACAACCATATACAAAACCAACCTTTAAATGAAGAGAATTCACTATTAATACCACCACGCTTAACAAAATCATCCATTGCGATTTTAGGAAGAGTTTTCAATCAAGAACCCATAGTATTCTATGGAACTCTTTTTGTTATTTGGTCATATTTTTTAACACAATAGAAGATAATAAAAAAATCCTGTTTCAAACGAGATTTTTACCTCATTCACTTTATTTAGTTTCCCGAAACAACTATACCATCAGTCCAATTCTTTCCCTACAACTTGAATTTTCCCACTTTTCAAGCTAAACT
>NZ_JAZVJO010000546.1:0-10733 GCF_059453735.1 Peribacillus sp.
AGGAAGCTTATTTGCATGAAGAACGAGTGCGTGAGCTTTATCAAGCACATCATGATCGATTTATCATGCAGCGCAATTATTAATTAAGTATTTTTATCTTAAAAAGGAGGGAAAAATTATGGGATTTTTCAAGGTATTAAAGACAAAACGCTCTATATTGGGAGCGGTGAATGTGGTGACTGCTCCTCGCTGAGGGAGGTGAATAGCCATGACTTTTAACATGTTATTTTTTACAATTACGTTTAAGAAAAGAACGAAAACACTTGCAGAGTATGTAAACGAAGAACGCGTAGATCGCTTACGTGAGAAACATATTGATGCGGTTTATATGCATCGGAAATTCTAATATGGATATGAGAAAGGTGGAGTTGAAATGAGGATGGCAGGATGGATTTTTCAGATAGAAGCAAGAGGTTGTATTTGGGTTAAGAAGGATACCGGCTAACGACGAGTTACTCTCTTCACAAAAATGCCGTATTTTGGATGCAAATTGTTCAAATCTGCAGCAGTTGAAAACTGTTCCTACATGATACCTTAATAGTAAGAAACTAATAAGGGGAGTGTCGGATATGTTTTCAATCGTAATGGGTCTGGTTATAGCAACGGTAATTGGTATTGTCATTTCATCTGAAGTGGCGGTTGACGCGGAGTAAGTATATAAGAAAAAGCTCATGCCAAAAATGCATGAGCTTTTTTGTGTTGAAAACGCTGTTTAAATGTTCTTCACTATAATGATTTTTTCATCGTACAGACACGAACCAGCCTAAATAAGCATAGGTATGAGGGTAAGGTAAGGGCACTCCAAAAAAGCGGGAGGTAGAAGTTATGTCTGGAATACTTGCAGCCGCTGGTTATTTAATTAAGGAGTTCTACTTATTAGTATCCTATGTTAAGAATAATGCCTTTCCCCAGCCGTTATCAGCACAGGATGAAAAGAAATACTTAAAGCTGATGAGTGAAGGGGATGAGCATGCACGAAATCTCCTGATCGAACATAATTTGCGTCTGGTGGCGCACATTGTTAAGAAGTTTGATAATACGGGGGAAGATACAGAGGATTTGATTTCTATCGGAACAATAGGGTTAATAAAGGCGATTGAAAGCTATAGTGACGGCAAGGGTACAAAGCTTGCTACCTATGCGGCCCGATGTATTGAAAATGAGATTCTAATGCATCTAAGAGCCACTAAGAAGACCAAAAAGGATGTTTCTCTGCATGATCCAATCGGTCAGGATAAGGAAGGGAATGAAATCAGTCTGATTGATGTGCTCAAATCGGAGTCGGAGGATGTAATCGATACCATTCAACTAAATATGGAGATTGAAAAGGTTAAAAAGTTCATCGGTATCTTAGATGAACGAGAAAAAGAAGTCATTGTCGGCAGGTTCGGACTTGATTTAAAAAAAGAAAAGACACAGCGTGAAATTGCTAAGGAATTAGGAATTTCTCGGAGCTACGTTTCGCGGATTGAGAAGAGGGCACTGATGAAGATGTTCCATGAGTTTTACCGGGTCGAAAAAGAGAAGAAACGGGAGTCTTGAGAAACATACAAAAAGCATGAGGAGCAGCAGCCTCATGCTTTTTATGATTCTTCTTTTGATTGCAGGGATAATTGGCTTGCTGAAAATAGAATAAAAACGACCAGAATCACTTTGGCGTACGGATTCAATTCCATCCCTCCCGGCAGTAAAAATTTGATGCATAGGAGGATTTAGTATTAGTTTTTGAAATATTCACGCTAAAAAGATATAATAGTAGAAAGTAGGTATAAGGGGGTACATAGATGTCGTATTCATTGACGTGGGATTTAGATGTTTTTTTTGAGGGGGGCAGTTCCTCGCAGGAGTTCAAAGAGTTTTGGAACCAAGTGGAGAAGGATATCTCTGAGTTTGATGGGCTGATTGACAGCTGGCAGGTAAAGTCTGAGGAGAAAGATGGTCAGTTGCTGGTTAGTGCTGTGGAGCGTCTTTCTACTCTTAGGAATGCTCTTTCGCAGGCTGGTGGTTTTGTGAGTTGCTTAGGAGCTCAGGATCTGACTGATACAAAGGCTAGTGAGTGGGAAACAGCTCTTACTACTGGATATGCGGCGTTTGAGAATGTCTTGACAAAAATGGATCAAAAATTGGTTCAGCTGGATGAGTCGTTTTTCCAGAATCTCTTAAAAACTGAACCATTGAACGAGCTATCATACATATTAACTGAACGTCGTGATCAGGCGAAGAATAAGTTGTCTGTGGAAGAAGAGTCGTTAATTAATCAGCTTGCGATAGATGGGTATCATGGCTGGAGCCAGTTGTACGATACGATTGTTGCCACAATCAAAATTCCCTTTAATGGGGAAGAGTTGTCTGTGGGCCAGGCGTCTAATAAGTTTTCAGATGCTGATCCCAAAGTTCGGAAGCAGATTTTCGAAGCTTGGGAACAGGCATGGGGTGAAAAGAGCGAGTTATTTGCCAAAGCTCTAAATCACTTGGCAGGGTTCCGTTTAAGTGTTTATGAAAAACATGGCCGTACAGACATACTGGCTGAACCGCTTGAAATCAATCGTATGCAGAAAAAAACGCTTGATAGTATGTGGGGGGTAATTGCAGATAATAAGGAACCGTTGGTTAAATTCCTTAACCGTAAAGCTGAATTACTTGGAGTAGAACGCTTAAGCTGGGCCGATCTTGATGCCCCAATTGCAGCAACAGGGGAATCCAGCAAAATGACCTATCAAGAAGGTGCTGAGTTCATTACTAAGCAATTTAGTAAATTTGGCAGTGAGCTTGCTTCATTTACACAAAAGGCTTTTGAAGATAGCTGGATTGAAGCAGAAGATCGTCCGAATAAAAGACCAGGCGGATTTTGTACGGGCTTCCCAATCAATGGGCAATCACGGATTTTCATGACGTATTCTGGAACACCATCAAATGTGTCGACACTTGCTCATGAATTGGGTCATGCGTTCCATTCTCACACGCTGAAAGAAACGCATCCATTAAACAGTGGCTATGCAATGAATGTTGCTGAAACAGCTTCAACATTTGCTGAAATGATTGTTGCGGATGCATCGGTGAAGGAAGCAGAAACTGAAAGCGAGAAGTTAGCACTGCTTGAAGATAAAATCCAACGGACAGTAGCATTACTAATGAATATTCATGCACGCTTTTTATTCGAAACCCGTTTTTATGAAGAAAGAAAAACAGGGGTAGTCAGTGTTGCCCGTTTAAATGAATTAATGACGGATGCCCAAAAAGAGGCATATGGAGAAGCACTGAGTGAATATCATCCAGGTTTCTGGTCATCGAAGCTTCACTTCTATATTTCTGATGTGCCGTTCTATAACTTCCCATATACATTTGGTTACTTATTCTCATTGGGCATTTATGAAAAGGCTCTTCAAGAAGGAAAAGGCTTTGAAGAAAAATATATGGCGCTGCTGCGTGATACTGGATCGATGAATGTTGAAGACCTTGCTGCTAAGCATCTTGGAGCGGATCTTTCAGGGCGTACGTTCTGGGAGAATGCCGTGTCAACGTGTCTGAAGGATATTGAGGAATTTTTAGAGATAACGAATCCATTAGTTAAGGAAGCGTAAAAGCATTAAGTGAGCCGCTGGTTTGAAACCAGCGGCTCTTTTGCTTGTTTATACTTTTTTAAAGGTAAAGGAGCTGACCATTAAGATTGACAAGAGAATGATCAGGCAAAGAAAGAACACGGGGTGGGCATGCGGGATAAACAGAAAACTGAACGTGGCTAAACATCCTGCTACTGTAATCGGCATTCCAGTAAAATACCCATTGTTCTCAGAAATATTAAACCTAGCTAAGCGGAAGGCACCGCAGCCAATGTAAAACACGGCAAAAAAGGTACCAGGAGCACCAAATTCTATTAAAAGGCCCTGATATAATAGAAGGGCAGGAGCGACACCAAACGATATGATATCACACATAGAATCGAGCTGTTTACCGAGTTCTGATTCACAGTTAAATTTCCTAGCTGCTATTCCATCGAAACGATCAGCGAGCGCTGCAAGAAAGATCAATAATAAACCCAGGTTTAATTCATTATTTATAATGGCTATAATTGCATATCCGCCAAGGGATAAATTGACTAAGGTAAGTATATTTGCAAATTGGGCTTTCAGTTTTTTAACCGTTTGATCAAGTGCGTGATTAAACAATTGTACCCTCCTTTCATGAAACAAGTTATACTTTGAATAACCTATATTATATAATAATATTTTACGTATTACAGATTATGCAAGTGGTTTTTTTGAATAATTTTACAGATGGTGGTGTTGATTTTGTACCAATCTCTATATAGATTTTTTATTGAATTAACGAATGGACGAATGACTTCAGGAGCATTGAAAAGATTTGCGGATTCTAAATTAAGTAAACCGTTAATTCCTTCATTCGTAAAAGTATTTAATATAAATAAAGAGGAAAGTAAAGAAGAAATCTCATCTTTTAATACGCTGCATGATTTATTTACTCGTACGTTAAAAGAGGGTGCGAGACAAATCACAGAGGATGCTACTGCAGTGGTCAGCCCCGTTGACGGCGTATTTGAAGACATTGGAGAGATTAACGCTGATAAACAAATTGTCGTGAAGGATAAAATTTATTCGATTGAGGAAATGCTAGGGAATACTGAGGCGTTGCCTAAGTATATTGGCGGTACATATATGGTGCTTTATTTAAGTCCGAGCCATTACCACCGCATTCATTCGCCAGTGACTGGCACGGTCAATAATCGGTGGGTACTTGGGCAGAAATCTTATCCCGTTAATCGTTTAGGCATGAAGTACGGACAAGCACCGCTTTCAAAAAATTACCGTCACATTACGGAAATGCAGCATCAATTTGGTCATCTTGCCGTCGTGAAAGTTGGTGCGATGTTTATCAATTCGATCGTCATTACGGAGGAAGCCAAGGAACTAGCAAAGGGTCAGGAGATGGCCTATTTCAGCTTTGGTTCAACGGTTGTGCTTTTATTTGAAGAAGGAACATTTGAACCGCTTCAGGACATACAACTTCCTGCAGAAGTGCGTCTTGGACAAACGCTGGGTCATTTAAGATAAAGGCAAAAAAAAGGGGCCTGATTTAATCAGGCCAGGTTTAAGGGTTAGAAAACCACATTGATTTTATGTGTTAAAGACCTTCTCCGAATTTCGATCTCAATCAAGCTGATAAATTCAATGCTTAGCTTTAGTTTTTGGGCTTTGACGTAGGATTCAATCAACAAATCGTCAGATAGTTTATTCATTTTGACTGCCGATAGCGGCGATTCACCTCCATATATTTATGGAATATTCTTGTATGTGTTGCATATATTGGTACGTTCCCTTTGTTGTATCTTTACTGTATCAGAATTAATCCTGGAGAACAATCGTTCCGGTTATCCACATCTACCCGTGGATAACTTGTGGTTAAGTTGTTTATAAATGGTAATTTTCTATATCAATCAGGGTGGATAATGTGCATAAAGTTATCCACAATTAGGGAAATGCAGTTTTTTGTCGAAACTTTTTCCCTATTAAGCACTATTTATGGTATCATTAAATTTTGCTGAAAATGATATTCCGGTGGGTCTAATTAGGGTATGAAAGGCTCGAAATTACATAATTAGAATACGACAATTTTCCGGACTTTCTTTGAAAAATGATGAAAAATTGGATATGATGGAAGACGATAAATACTCGGAAATATTGGGGTGAGTCTATGTTTAAACAATTTATGCCTAGTGAACATGCAAAAAGCATTCTTGATATAAAGGCTGAGGATTTAAAGGCCAAAGGAATTAAAGGGATTATAACGGATCTCGATAATACGCTTGTAGAGTGGGACCGGCCGTTAGCGACTCCTGAACTGATTGTTTGGTTTGAAGAAATGCGAGCGCACGGAATTTTAGTCACAATTGTTTCGAATAATAAGGAAATAAGGGTTAAGTCCTTCGCAGATCCTCTTCAGATTCCATTTATTTTTGAAGCTCGGAAACCTTTTCGCCGTGCTTTTCACCGTGCTGCGGCTAAAATGGGAATCAATCGTGAGGAAACAGTCGTTATTGGTGACCAGCTGTTAACGGATATACTCGGTGGAAATCGAGGGGGGTATCATACGATTTTGGTTGTCCCTGTGGCTAAAACGGACGGTTTTTGGACGAAAATAAATCGCAAAATTGAACGAAGGATTTTACGTTATTTAAAGCGTAAAGGAATGATAGAATGGGAGGACAACAATTGAGCAACCAAGAAGAAATTTTATGTATTGGCTGTGGTGTACATGTGCAGACCGAAGATCCGAAAGGTTTAGGTTATGCTCCGGCATCGGCATTAGAAAAAGAGTCAATCATTTGTCAGCGCTGCTTTAGACTGAAACATTATAATGAAGTCCAAGACGTATCGTTAACCGATGATGACTTTTTAAAGATTCTTAACAAAGTGGGCGAAACGGATTCATTGATTGTTAAAATCGTTGATATTTTTGATTTCAATGGCAGCTGGCTGCCTGGATTAAACCGTTTTGCAGGAAATAATGATGTATTGTTGATTGGTAATAAAGTCGATTTACTGCCTAAATCAATTAAACATAATCGGTTAATTCATTGGATGAAGCAATCAGCGAGAGAATTGGGATTAAATCCGATTGATGTTCTGCTGGTTAGTGCTGAAAAAGGCAATGGCGTTTCTGAGGCCGCTGAAGCAATTGAGAACTACCGTAAAAACAAAGATGTATATGTAGTAGGCTGTACGAATGTTGGTAAGTCAACATTCATCAACCGCTTAATAAAAGAAGTGAGTGGAGAAGCTGATATTATTACTACTTCTCACTTCCCTGGAACAACACTTGATATCATTGAGATCCCGCTTGATGATGGGACTGCCCTGATCGACACACCAGGTATCATCAATCATCATCAGATGGCTCACTTTGTTGATAAGCGTGATTTAAAGCTGATTACGCCGAAAAAAGAGATTAAACCGAAAGTTTATCAACTCAATGAAGAACAAACCCTTTTCTTCGGTGGACTGGCTCGTCTTGATTATCTAGCAGGTGGAAGACGCTCATTAACTTGTTATATCTCGAATGAATTAGGGATACACCGGACGAAGCTTGAAAAAGCAGATGAGCTTTATAAAAATCATGCTGGTGAGATGTTATATCCGCCGCGCCGTGACCAAATGGACGAGTTTCCAACGATGGTTCGCCATGAATTTTCAATTAAAGAAGGTAAGATGGATATTGTGTTCTCCGGCCTTGGTTGGGTAACTGTTAATGAACCAGGCGCTAAGGTCGCTGCTTATGTGCCGAAGGGTGTAAATGTTATTCTTCGTAAATCATTAATTTAAGGAGATGGTAAGGGAAATGGAACATATCTACGGTGTTATTGGTGATCCCATTGCGCACTCCATGTCCCCTGCAATCCATAATGATGCCTTTCAGGTTGAGAACATTGCTGCTCGATATCATCATTTTCATGTGCTGTCAGAAAACTTGCCGGATGCTATTAAAGGATTGAAGGCTATCGGAGTATCCGGGTTTAATGTCACGGTTCCTCATAAAACGGCCATCATTCCGCTTCTTGATGAAGTGGACGATCTTGCACGAGCAATTGGGGCCGTTAATACGGTTATTTATAAGAATGGGCGACATATAGGGTATAATACAGATGGTGAAGGCTTTTATCGCTCGCTCGTTGATCGATTAGGGACAGAGTTACCGTCGAAAAAAACCTTGATTATTGGTGCAGGGGGAGCGGCAAGAGCCATTTATTTCACATTGGTGAAAGAAGGCGTATCGAATGTTGATATCGCTAATCGGACGCTTGCTCGTGCTGAATTGCTCATTGCTGACTGTCCTTATCCCAAACAATCATCTGCTCTAACGATGTCAGAAGCGGAGCAGTCCCTGGGTGAATATGATTTAATCATTCAGACGACTTCATCTGGAATGAGCCCTGATACGAATGCGATGCCGCTTGACGGCAAACGTTTGAGACAGGATGCCTTTGTAAGTGATGCTATTTACAACCCGCTTGAAACCAAATTTTTGATACAAGCGAAAGCGAACGGCGCTGAGATACAGAACGGCGTTGATATGTTAGTTCATCAAGCTGCGCTTGCTTTTCAGCTGTGGACGGGAATAATGCCGGATACACAAAGAATGAAAGAAATTGTTTTGAACAAATTAGGAGGCTCCACATGTTAACTGGTAAACAAAAACGGTTTTTACGAGCGAATGCTCATGATTTAAACGCAATTTTCCAAGTAGGAAAAGGCGGCGTTAATGACAACTTAATTAAACAAATTCGTGAAGCGCTGGAAGCTCGCGAATTATTGAAAGTCAGCATCCTGCAAAACTGTGAAGAAGATAAGCATGATGTGGCTAAAGCACTCGCAAAGGGAGCAAAAGCTGAATTGGTTCAGTTAATCGGTCTAACGGTCGTTTTATATAAAGAATCAAAAGAAAATAAACAAATTAAATTACCATAAGGAGTTGCCTATGAAAAGGGTAGGTATCCTAGGGGGGACGTTTGATCCGCCCCATATCGGCCATCTAATCATTGCGAATGAAGTCCTGGATGCATTAAACCTAGATGAAATTAGGTTCATGCCCAATCATGTTCCTCCGCATAAACAGAAAACGCAGCAGGTCTCCAATCTGGACAGGCTGTCAATGCTGGAAAATGCCATTAGTGGTCATCCGGGCTTTTTTGTAGAAGATATAGAAATTGAGCGTGAAGGGACATCTTTCACTCTTGATACGGTAAAACTATTAAAAAATCGCGAGCCTGAGGTCGAATTTTATTTTATCATTGGTGCAGATATGATTGCGTATTTGCCTAACTGGCACGGCGTCGATGAATTAATGACGTTGATCTCCTTTATTGGAGTCAAACGGCCAGGGTATGAGGAATCGACCCGCTATCCGATTACGATGGTAGAGATGCCTGAGCTGCATTTATCTTCATCGATGATTAGGAAACGGATCAAAGCGGGCCAGACCACCAAATATCTGCTTCCGGACATTGTGCGGGAGTATATAAAGGAGCATGGTTTGTATGAATCGTGAGGTAGCTTTAGAATTGGTGAAAAAACAATTGACTGAGCGTCGCTACCAGCATACGCTTGGTGTGACTGAATCAGCGATTGAGCTAGCGAATCGTTATGGCGCTGATGTTATAAAGGCAGAGCTTGCTGCCATTTTCCATGATTATGCTAAATTTCGTCCTAAAGAGGAAATGCGCGGAATCATCGTTTCACAAGGTATGGCTTCAACCCTGCTCGATTTTCATAGCGAGCTTTGGCATGCGCCAGTCGGAGCCTATCTCGTTGAAAAAGAAGCCGGAATAACCAATTCTGAGATTCTAGATGCTATCCGTTACCATACCTCAGGCAGAGTCGGAATGACACTGCTTGATAAGATTATTTACTTGGCTGACTATATTGAGCCTGGCCGATTGTTTCCTGGTGTTGATGAAGTACGGGAAACAGCTAAAATCAGCCTAAACCAAGCAGTTATTGAAGCCATGCGTAACACAATCGTTTTTCTAATGAAAAAGAACCAGGCTGTCTATCCTGATACATTCCATTCTTATAACGATTTAATCATGAAGACTAAGGAGAAGATTGAATGACTGAACGTGAACTACTCGTAACCGCAGTAAAAGCTGCTGATGATAAACGTGCTGAGGAAATTGTTGTACTAAATATGAAGGGGATTTCGTTGATATCTGATTATTTCTTAATCTGTCACGGTAACTCCGATAAACAAGTGCAGGCAATTGCCCGCGAACTAAAAAGTAAGGCTGAAGAAAACGGCGTTACAGTTAAACGGATGGAAGGCTTTGATGAAGCAAAATGGATTCTTGTTGACCTTGGTGATGTTATTGCTCATGTATTCCACCGTGATGAAAGAGGCTATTATAAGCTTGAACGCCTTTGGGGCGATGCACCAATTGAAGATTTGAGTGACATGAATCTATGAGTTATGAACGGTTTGCCTATGTCTATGATGACTTGATGAAGGATGCTCCATACGAGAAGTGGCTCGAACTGCTTCTTGCAAAAATGGAGCAATATAACGTCGATGGCAAACACGTGCTCGACTTGGCCTGTGGGACGGGAGAATTCACCGTTGAACTTGCAAAGCATGGCTTTACCGTTGCTGGAGTAGATTTGTCCGAGGAAATGCTTGCAATGGCAAATGAAAAGGCTGCTGATGCTGGACTTTCTCTCTCTTTCTTTCAGCAAAACATGGCTGAACTTGAGGGTCTGGGCACCTATGATACAGTCACGCTATTTTGTGATTCGCTCAATTACCTTCGCGAAGAAGATGATGTTGCTAAAACGTTTGCTGGTGTGTATACCCATCTCCGCGAAGATGGACTTTTCCTCTTCGATGTTCATTCTGTTTATAAAATGGAAAAGGTTTTTGCCAATCAAACCTTCGCCTTAGCAGATGATGAAGTATCGTATATTTGGGAATGCTTCCCTGGCGAAGAAGAACACAGCGTTGAACATGAACTAAGCTTTTTCGTTCGTGATGAGGAAAGCGGTACGTATGACCGTTTTGATGAGTTCCATTATCAGCGGACCTATCAAGCCTCCCATTACCGCTCCTTACTAGAAGCAGCCGGTTTTGAGGTGCTTGAACTTCTATCTGATCTTGAGGACGAACCCATACACGCAGAAACCGAGCGCATTTTGTTTGTTGCAAGAAAAAAATAAGTTAAGCAAAAAGGG
>NZ_JAZVJO010000547.1:0-2401 GCF_059453735.1 Peribacillus sp.
TTCCATTATCGACTATTCAATTGGGAAGTCGAATAATAACCCACTTGTCTTTAAGAACATAAAAGCAGCGATTCGACAGTTGAAACCAGACGAATCACCACTGATTCATAGCGATCGTGGCTATCAATATACATCTTGGAAATTTAAAAACATCTTAGCGACGCCCAAAATGACCCATAGTATGTCACGAGTAGGACGGTGTATTGATAATAGCCCAATCGAAAGTTTCTGGGGCAAGTTGAAATGTGAAATGTATTATTTGAAGAAGTTTAAAACCTATGGCGAATTGAAAAAAGCCATTGAGGTTTACATTGATTTTTATAACAACAAGCGTTACCAAAAACGATTAAACGGCTTAAGCCCTTTAGAATTCAGGGCTCAAGCCGCTTAAAAACATTTTTATTATTTACTTTGTCTACTTGACAGGGAGCAGTTCAAAAGGTCGACAGCCATCTTTTTTGACATGCTGAGTTTTGATTACTGAATTTATGTTCTTGCCTTGCGCTGACTTGAATATCTACCATGCAGAAAATAGTAGAGCGGAAGAGTAAGAAACACGAGGATACCGCAATAAAGATAAAGTTTGGCATAGCCGACCGAAGCTGCAAATAATCCCATTGTAAAAGAGCCTAGGGCAAATCCTCCATCGAAGAGGGTGAAGAAAGTGGCAGTGGCTGCGCCGCGTCTGTGAGGAGCAGCTCGATTAATTGCAACAGTTTGGAAGCTGGGTGTCAAGCTTCCGTAACCTAAACCGATAATTGCTCCGGATAATAATAACAACCCAGCTGATTGAACTTGACTTAGTAGAATCAGTCCAATTGCAAAAATGATCATACCTGGATAGATAATAACATTCTCGCCTTTCCTATCAAACCATCTTCCAGTAAATGGACGGGCGGCAATCATTGTTACAGCGTATACAACAAAGAAGAAACTAGCAGCTTCCACGAGGCCGAGCTGCTTAGCATAAACAGAAATAAAAGCCATTAGTCCTGCATAGGAAAATGAAAGAATTCCTGCAATGGCAGCAATACGAAGGGTAGATATTTCAAAAAGTGATTTGAATGATAGTTTTTCTTTAATTTTAACGGTTCCTTCTACCTGATCAGGGAATTTAGCGAAGAAACCAAGAAGGAGGGCAAGGAACGCGGCTATTCCGCAAATGATAAACAAAATGGTGAAAGTCGTTTTAGTGGCAATCATAATTCCGATAAAAGGTCCTGCTACCATAGCTAGATTCATGGCCATTGAATAATATCCCATGCCCTCGCCGCGACGTTCATCTGGGACCAAATCGGCTACAATCGTACCTAGAACCGTTGTGGCCATTCCAAAGCCGATACCATGGATGAAACGTAATAGTAAAAGCAGAGGAAAACTTTTTATACCCATATAGAATACCGCAGATAATAAAAAGATAATGAGTGAAAAATAAAGCATTTTTTTTCTTCCAAAGTCTTCAATCCATTTTCCTGTAAACGGTCTGCAGATTACAGCAGAGATTAAGAAGACAGTTACAACAAGTCCAATTTCTGCTTCAGAACCTTCTAAATTATCAACAACAAAAATGGGGAGGGTAGTTAGAAGCACGTAAAATGTGAAAAAAATAAAAAAACTGCTTAGTGAGACGCTGATGAAATCCTTCGTCCAAAGCGGTTTCTTTTGCATATCTATCATCTCCAAGTCTTATCTAGCGAATAGTACTAATCCTGTCTGAATAAAATTTACCACTGATTTAATCTTTAATTAAAATAATTGTTGTACTAACTATATATGAAAGTAAGAGATTCGAAAAGCATTTTTTTTGCTAGATTACTTAATGCACATCATTTCAAAATGTTTAAAGCTATCACAATCGGGAAAATTAGAAGTAAGAGACACAAAAAATTTTAGAAGGAGAGGATGCAGATATGAGTAAAAAAATTGCCTGTGTAATAACCAACGACTTTGAGGATTCAGAATATACAGAGCCTGTAAAAGCATACAAAGAAGCAGGACATACGGTTATCACCATTGAGAAAGAAGCCGGAAAAACAGTAGTAGGTAAAACAGATAAAACAGAAGTGAAAATTGATAAATCTATTGATTCAGTGAACCCAGCTGACTTCGATGCATTACTAATTCCTGGAGGCTTTTCTCCAGATCAACTTCGTGCAGATGATCGATTTGTTGCCTTTACAAAAGCATTTATGGATGAAAAGAAACCCGTTTTTGCTATCTGTCATGGTCCACAGCTGTTGATTACAGCAAAAGTGCTTGAGGGCCGGGATGCAACAGGATTTACATCGATTAAAGTGGATTTAGAAAATGCGGGAGTCAAGTTTGCGGATAAGGAAGTGGTTGTTTGCGGGAACCAACTCGTTACCAGTCGAACTCCGGATGATCTGCCGGCCTTTAACCG
>NZ_JAZVJO010000548.1:0-11976 GCF_059453735.1 Peribacillus sp.
ACGGCCGGTACTAGGTCATCACACCAAATATCCTTATGAAGTTTCTTTAAATTTTTCGGATGAATATCAAATTTATACTCAATTATCTTGTCATCCATTTGAAAACTCCCTTACGCTTTTCTTTATTCGTATGAGGGAATTTAACAAATACAACTATTGATATATTATTATTTTTTGAACCTCAGCTTTTGCCTTACTCATTATTAAGACAGGCCGCGTATAGTAGTATGTGGCAATTTTTAAAAAATGGAGGTTATTTTTTTGGCAAACTCATCGAATACCGATATTCAAAGGGCTCTCAGAGAGGCTTTGACATCAGGTCTAGGGGACTTCCTACGTCAAGAACCCGCTTCTTCTGAGAGTACGGGGAGAAGAAGGAGTAACAATCGGTCATCTAACAAAAGATCTGGAAACAGTCAGTCTCAAAGTGGAAGATCTGGAAACAGACGGTCAAACAGCACAGGAAACAGCAATCGCCGAAACCGTTCAAGAGGCTCTCGAACTGGAGCTAGATCCTCTCGAGGGAATAGCCGCCTACTAGAGCTGTTCCGCCAAAGACTAGCAAGCAGGCTGGGTGGAGATAATCAGAGGCGCTCTGGAAGATCGCGTTCTCGCAGGTCGCGCCGCTCCTAATTATTTTTAATAGCTGGTTTTATATGGTGGGATTCAGAGATGATATGTTTCATATCATCTCTATTCTATTCTATAAAACACACATAATCTTGGCGATGATCATAAATTACCGGTATGATAAAAGCAGATTGACAAGAAGCGGCAGAGATTGTTTGAAGGATAGGTGAAATTAAATGAAGATTGGCTTAGTGAGACATTTTAAAGTAGCAAAGCCCTTACCTAGGGGAATATACATAACACCAGACTATCTGAATCAATGGTTTTTAGACTATGATTTAGCGGATATTGAATATGGCTCTACAGAACTTGGTGAGATTATCTGGTCTCAATGCTATGTCAGTGATATGCCAAGGGCCATAAAAACTGCCAAACATATTTATACTAGAAATGATATTATTCAGACGGACAAGCTCCGTGAACTGCCAGCACCAAAATATAAAGGAAAGTTTGGACTTCCTTTTATACTTTGGGCTGTGCGAATTCGATTAGCGCCATTTTTTAATAGAGAAACACGTATAGCAGTTGCAGATGCCAAGAAACGAATTGGAGCAACGCTTGACGCTATCCATGAACAAGGCAGTGAAAATGTTCTGATTGTCAGTCATGCAGCTTTGATGGTATATATGCGTAAAGAACTGTTAAAACGAGGCTTTACCGGCCCTTCTTTTTCGACACCCAACAATGGTGAACTATATATTTTCGAAAAATAAGAATCTATTTCTAGAAGAATTTATCATTCTTGTTTCCGAAACAAAGCAGACCATATTCTGCTTACGCCAAATACAGGTTCGGTACCAGGAACTTGGATCATTCTTCTCATTTGAATAACCTTAAAATTCTTAGTAATGTTTAAATTTATCTTCTGGAAGACCTAGTCGCCATGAAGGCTTCTTTCAAGATACACATCCAAATTCGATATCTCGGATCCGCAAGTCTCCTTCTTCAACAAAACTGGCAAGGAGTTAACCCCCTTTGTTTTTACATAAAAAAAGACATCCACTGTTGAGCTGACCCCGAAAAGTTATTATCTAACTTTCAGGGGTCGGTTCACTTTAGGATACCTTTTTTTATTTTAGCTTTTCACCTGATATTGATAATAGTCTTGTTGTCCAATTACCTTAAATCCGCACTCCTCGTAGAGCCTAAGCGCATGAGCATTTGTCGCTTCTACCTCTAGATAAATAGCATTCCCTCTTGTTTCTTCCTCAAGAACCACTTGCTTTAGCACTCTCCTGCCAAAGCCGCAGCCCTGAAACTCTGGAAAAATAGCAAACCCGTAAATCCAGGTTTCTTTCAACTTACGATCAATTCTAATCTTGCCAATCGTATTTCTTTGTTTCTCAACCTCAATCATAAAAACCTGTTCTGATTCTTCAGCTCTCATACGCTTATGAAAGGATCGTGCATCCTCTTCTGAAAAACCAAAACATTGTATATCTAATAGAATTTCTACCTCTGTATCTTCAAGCGTAGAAGGACGCATCCGGACGCCATCATAATCGACGAGTTCTGTCTTCCCCCATTTCATTTGGTATTCAGCAACAGCAAATTGACAGGATATACTTTGTAAAAATCCCTTTGCACTCGCTGATTTAGCCGGGGCATTCAGTAAGATTGTCTTATATTTTCTTTCTAGGCAATCATTAATTCCTGCTTCCATAAGTTTTGTAAATATCCCGCGTCTGCGATAATCAGGATGAACCATTCCGCAAATTTCTGCTTTATCTCCAAAATCATATACTGCAGCAAAGCCTATGAGCCGGTTCATTTCATAAAAGAAATAATCAGAATCCTTTCTTTTTCGACTTTTCAATGTACCCCAATTTAACTTCAGCTTAAAACCTTCTATCTCACAGATTTGCTGCAGTTCTTCTACTTCTTTCAACTGAACTTCATTCAATTTCTCCAACTCCCAAAGTTCTTTATAAAAATATAATACCAAATCCCCACTTATATTCATGTACAAAATTACTAGTACGCAAATATTGCACTTCCCTCTTTATTCCTATTTATCACGATTAACCATATCCAACAGTGCATTCACCGCTCGTGTCAGCTCTTCTATTTGCTTCTCAAACTTTAGTAGTAAGTAAAAGGATACGACCGTTGGAAATCCAAAGTTATTCAGAATAGCGATCCAATTTGAACCATCTTCCATCTTCATCGCCTCTTCCTTTTCTATTTACTACTCAAAGTGAAATATTATCAAAAAAGTAAATTTAGCCCGAACGAATCATAGAAATAAGAACAAATGTTCGTTTATAATTGATTTACACGTTAAAATTTCACTTTATAGAATAAAGGAGGGCGAGATACTTTGAATAAGACAACGATACTTTTTCTTTCGAATACGTTTGATTGCCTGATTGTGAAGCATCAACGTTTTTTTGAACAACCAATCATTAAGCTGTTTTTACAGCAACCTGCAAATCGTGCTAGTTTCCTTGCAGCGCTGGAAAACCCTACAACTCCTTATGTTAGTGAACTCAATGATAAATTTGAGTTTTTTTATTACCGCACACGTATACAAAAATACCTTTGTTCGCTCATCCATTTTTATTCAATCGATTACGATAAACGAGAACGGAAGTACAGAGAGCGTTATCTCTCTATTCTCGACAAACCCGCTTCTGAATTTGAAAATGGCACAAGCCTTCTGGATTTGCTTGATTATGATGTGGATATGGACAGGTATAATTATCAACTCGAGCTATCCTCGATCTTAAGTGATGAAGATTTAATTTTTGCCATTCGAAAATTAACGCGTAAGCAAGGAGTTGTGTTAAGCCTATTCTTTATTAAAGGTTATTCGAATAAAGAAATTGCCGCCTATTTCCAAGAAACACCGCAAAACATTTCAAGTATTCGTAAACAAGCGATTCATAAAATCAGACAGAATTATCTTAAGAGAACCACGATCAGAAAGGAGAATAAGCATTGTGGCTGAAAAAATTACAAAAAGCGAGCTGCTTGAACTACTCAACACACTTGAACCAAAAATTAAGAAATCATTGTGGAATACCCGGCTTCAGGATCAAGAAGATTTAGAACAGGATATAAAGGTAAAAATTCTTGAGTCATATGAAAAAATTGCTGATATTAAAGTCCCTAATTTTGAACAATTTCTTGGAGATTATTTATCAACTGAGAAAAAGAAATAATGAATGCCTCTACCAAAACACAACAGCAGCCCTCCTTAATGGAGTGCTGCCGTTTTTATTTACTTTACTTCCTCAATTGTAAAGTCTACCTTAACATTAGAAAGAAAATTTGCCATGCGATCAATTGTTAATTCAATGCGGGGGGTAAACATCGGTATTAAGAAATATCCATGAATTAAGCCCGCTTCACATTTATATTCAACCTGAATGCCTGCTTCGACCAGTCTTTTCGCATAGGATAGTCCATCATCCCTAAGCACATCGTATTCTGCCGTAAAAATAAGGGCAGGAGGCAGGCCCCTTAGATTCTCTGTTAACAGCGGGGCTGCCAAATTGTTCTGCAAATCAGCTCGAGATTCAGCATAGTGGCCTGCAAACCAAGTCATTAATTCCTCTGTAAGAATAAATCCTTTACTATATTTTTGATATGACTCTGTCGTGAAATCAAAATCTAAGCTCGGATAGAGTAATACTTGGGCCATGATGGATGGACCCTTTCGATCTCTGGCTAAAATGGTCACGGCAGCCGCTAAATTCCCTCCTGCACTATCACCACCGACAATCACTTTCTTACGATCACCCTTTAATAAACCGGCATTGGCTTCAACCCATTTTAAAGCTGTAAAGCAATCTTCTAATGGGATAGGAAATTTATACTCTGGTGACAACCGGTAATTCACGGAGATGACAACTGCATTTAGGTGGTCCGCCAGCATTCTGCAGGTAGAGTCAGCAGTTTCCAAATCACCAATGACCCATCCACCGCCATGATAGTAAATGAAAAGAGGGAATGGCCCATGTCCTTCTGGTGTATACGTCCTTACAGTAATGCGACCTTTCTCTACTGGAATTTCATATTCTTTAGTCCTCCCAGTACCTGCTGAAATCGATTGTTCTACTGGCAATTGTGATAGTAAATCCCTGACAGTTTGTGGATTCAGTGTATGAAGCGGCGGAATCCCGGACATCATTTCAAGATAAAGCTTGGCCTGTGCATCTAGAACCATCTTCCTCATCTCCTCTGAATTATTAACCTGCTATAAAATCTATGTATTTTCACATGGAAAATAACTAGATTCCCCTAGTCAAACTACCGCTGTAGAATCAATCCTTACCTGCAGGAGTCAGCGTCAGCACTTTACCTTTTACATTTTCTAATTGGGTAAGATGATATGTCCCCTCTGCCCAGCTAGTCATTTGATCATGATACCATTTACTTTTCACATTGCCTGATTGACCTGGTCCCACTAGATGGTAGGCCTGCTTCATATTCTCTATATCAATGACAAATCGCCAGGATCCGCCATGATTCACAATTCCATCAGACTTAAAGGCTGCTGCCTGAACAGTCACATTACTCCCGCCGACTGGAATACTGCCTTCCTTATTAAATAAATAATTCAGAGGTGATACACTCGATAATGGATGTGAAAAGGAAAGTTGATGGTACTCTCCCCAGTGCCAATCCGCAGGATCACTTCCCTGCATCTCCTTAATATCAGTCACCGTCTTCTGAAAAGATTCTGACAGTACCTTTTCTAGACCCCCATTATCTTTCATCCAAGGTCCCTCGTTCCCTTCCAGCGCTCTGCGCAGTAGTTCATCTACCGCTTGTCGTTTGCCCTTAAATAGAGCAAGTGTATCTTCAGGGATTTGTTTCACAAACAATACCTCAGCTATATTTTGCATCCAAAGATTAAAAACGAGGGGCGCTGCCTGGTCTTCACTATCAATAAAGTTCCATTTATCTACAATATCCAACACTTGCTGGTCTTCTTTTTTGACTGAACCATTCAGTACCTGGACAAGCTGCGGAGCAAATTCTTTTGCCTGCAGATTTTTTTTATCCATTTGGAGATTCTGCATATCTTTGGCTGTCAGCTTTTCATTTGTTTGCAGTACTTCCTGAATTCTCATTTGCCGATAGGGTTGAGCCCAATCATTACTGATATGATACGGATATTCATCAGATATGACTTTATTGTTAGCCGTTGAGATAAAACCTTCCGCAGGGTTTACAACTTTAGGAAGCTCATCAAAAGGTATAAATCCTGTCCATTCATACTCATCTGTCCAGCCTGGAACAGGGAGTAAGCTATCACCCTTCTTCCGAATGGGAATGCTGCCATTTGCTTTATATGCAATTGTGCCATCCGAAGACGCAAATACAAAATTCTGGGCCGGAGTTTCAAATCTAAGAAGAGCCTGCTCAAATTCATCCCAATTGCTTGCTTTATTCATATTCAATATCGCCTCAAGTTCGGCTGATGGATCGAGTGCAGTCCAGCGTAATGCCAAAACGGTATCCTTCCCGCTTTTACCTGCAAACTCTGAAATAACAGGTCCATGGCGAGTCACTGTTACTTCATAATCAATTGTCTTCCCGTCCTTAACTTTAATCGGTTCCTTAATTATTTCAGCAGCTTCCCACTTATCTTGATAGGAAAATTCAGCAGCATTGGCAGGATTCCTTTTTTCAATATAAAGATCTTGGACGTCAGGTCCTGTATTGGTTACGCCCCATGCAATGGTTTCATTATGACCTAGAATGATTCCAGGGACTCCTGCAAATATGACACCGCTTACATTTACATTTGGGTTTTCTAAATGCATTTGGTACCAAACCGATGGTGTGGCAAGCCCCAAGTGAGGATCATCAGCAAGTAGCGGCTTCCCTGACTTCGTTTTGCTCCCGCTTACAACCCAATTGTTACTGCCATTATATTCATGAGGAATCACGGCATTTGCAAAACTCTTATCAATATCGAGTGACTCTTTTCCAATTATGTACGGAGATCCTTTTGGATAATCTGGAAATAAATCATATGCCTTATCTTGAGGAAAATTCTCCAGCAAATACTGTCTAAATGCCTGTGACTCCCAATTTCCGCCAAGATCGAAAGCCATATATTTACCAATCGTTAATGAATCAACAGGTGTCCATGGCTCAGGCTCATAACTAAGAAGGGTAAATTCAATCGGCCATTTCCCATTTTCCCTAACTTGTTCCATATATAGATTAACACCTTCAGCAAAGTAATCCAGTGTGGCTTTACCGCTGTCTGTATATTGATCATAGGATGCCTCGGCTGCTCTTCTTAACCCCAAAGTCAAAAAGAATTTGTCATTATTAAGTACTTTATCACCTATAACTTCACTTAGCTGTCCAGATGCCTGACGCCGGCTTAAATCCATCTGGAACAATCGATCTTGAGCTTGGATATACCCCTGAGCTAGATAAAGATCATGTTCATTATTTGCCTTAATATGCGGCACACCCGAAGCATCTCTTGTCACCGTTACCTCCTCTGTCAGTCCAGGAAGCGAAATTTCTCCTTCTGTCTGCGGCAATAATCGATTGAGGTATATAGTACCGCTTAACCAAACAGCAAGAAGCAAGAAAAGGAGAATTGCTCCAATCCATAATACACGTTTTTTCCACTTACGCTTTGGCTTAATTTGAGGTAAAACTGCCTCCATTTCATCACCTCTCCCTATTATGTTATTCATCCAGCTTTTTTGCTCTAACCTTATTATTCGACTACTGCACCTTACATCCCTACTTTAATTTATAAAAACAAAAAAACACAGGCACAAAGCCAAGTTAAGAAACAACTTGAGCTTTGCCTGTGTCCTTATACGTCACAAATCTTTACCGCTGATAACACATCAGGATAAATGACTAATTCTTCCAGCCCCTCATTTAAGTGACGGGCATCTTCTTTTAAGGTCTCTGTCAATCCCGACAAATGATAGGAGATACTAACTGCTTTTAACGAAGAACACAACTGATAAATTCGTTCAGCATCTGACTTTTCAATGACATCGAAATTAGATAAATCAATAATTAACGTATGAATTTCTTTTTTTCTGCAAGATATAAGTGTCTCACGAAGAAATACAGCCGAATATTTTTGATCTTTATTTGGATAAAGAGAAACCAGACCTAATCCTTCTTTAAGTAAGATGGCTTGGGGAGGTGTATCTTCATTCATACTTGCCTCATCTTTTAAACGATCCTGATTTGCTTGTTTATAATATTGAATAAATGATTCAATAATTTCTTCAAAAGCAATGTAAACCAAATCACTCCAAAGTAAAATTTCCTTATGGGCCACTTTTTTATCATTTAGTTGAACAAATTCTCCAATCGCTTCCCAAAAGATCATTCTGATTCTGCGCAGCTCCACAATTACTTGATGAATAGAGGCTTTCTTTGCATGAAGTTTACCTGCAACCTGCTTAATCCAGGTATCAAGCGAAGAAAAAAACAACCCTTGTTCGACGAGAAATACCTTACTGAGATGGATAATAAATAATTGATTTTGATAGGTTATTTTACTCAGCTGCACTGAATCATCAGTTGAAAATAGGGATACCCACTCGTCATTAAAAGATTTGGCCCATGTAGTTGAGATTTCAGCAGAGTGGTCTAATAAAAATGTATATAGTTCTTTATTGTTATGCATATCTGATCATCCTTAAAGTGTGTAACATTATCATTAAAATAAGTCAGATTAGGAATCGTAAAGCAGCAGCAGGAGACTCCTGCTGCTGCTTTGACTTCTCAAAAAGACCATACTTCATAGTTATAATACCCTTACTTATAGATCTTAAACACCTTAAGAATTACTCATTAGCTAATCGGCCTTATTTCCAATCCTCTCTTTTTTAATAACTCATTTATAGCCTGCCGAAAGGATGAATAAATTAAAACCTTGCTAAAAATACCGTTTCCCGTTATTTTTCTAATGACAAAAGACGAAAAACCAACAAAGATTGTTTTTGTTCCTATCGAAGACAAAGAATGAATCATTTTCTCAAGAATTGGAAATAAGTTTGAATCCTGTTCTGATATTCCCGTAAAGTCTATAATCACGCTATCTGCCTTTAAAACCTTGCATTCATTGACTATCTTTCTTTGCAAATCCTTCATTCGGTCTTCATTCAACTCGCCGCTTAGCGGGATATGAAGGACTCCATCCAGCACAGTTGGAACAATAGGCGTTGATAATGTTTTTATTAGAGATTGTTGATTCTTTATATGCTTTAGAGATTCTACTGTTAGATCTGCGGTTTCCTTGTAATGATTAACGAAACCCAAACTAATACTTCGAAGGGAAATATCTAATAGTGCATCGATAATGGACATTGCTTTCAAAAGTATGTTTACAGAATATTTCTGGTTACTTACTTCTTCTTCAATAAAGCTCCAAAAGAGATGACGGCTGTTCATTGTATTCTCTATTGCCAGATTAATAGGAGACCCGCTTTCCACCATCACTTTGCCTAAATTTAAACTAGCGCTACTCATCTTTTTTTCTGCTTGTTCCTTTCCATAAATTAATGCTTCTCCTTGTATTTGTACAAGATCTGCACGCCATTCTCTTACCATTACTCCGCCAAAAGAGAAATGATCATTTTGAAGAAGATCAATATGCTCAGCAAGTATATATTTATTTTTAATTAGCTTTTCTCCTAATCGCTTTAATTCTTCCATGCTTGCCTCCACCACCGCTAACTAATTTATTCTAGTTAATACGTACTTTCTCTTATAACGTTAATAGCCTAATTATCCATTTTAAAACATCGATATTTTATTCAGATTTTTCTGGATGTTTGTATACTTCTCAGTTGGGTAATATATAAAAACTGAGTATTTACCAGTCATCTTTTTGGGGGGGATATTTATGTCTAACAAAAATAATGATAATGAAACAGAAAATATGATGGACCTGATTCGCTTAATTAATGCTAAAAATCATGGCAGAAGGATTAAGAAAATTATGAAAGAAAATAAGGCTGAAGATAAGAAAACCAATTAGAAATAAAGAGCTCTCACCTAAGACCTAGGTGAGACCTCTTTTCTGTTTATACTTTGAATGTGTGTGTCATTTCTTGCATGTCTCTTGCCAATTTAGCTAACGTATCGGCGAACGTACTTATTTCTTGGATAGAAATTGCTTGTTCCTCAGTAGCTGCTAACACACTTTGAGTAGAGGCAGCCGACTCTGCAGCAGCATTGGTGATCATATCCATAGATTTTACAGCACTATTTGTTCCAGAAGTCATCTGTTCAATCGCAGCAGAAACTTGGGCTACTTGTTCAAATACGGAATTAACTGATTCCTGAATCTGTGTAAAAGATTCACCTGCCTCTGACATCACATTGATTCCGTCGCTCACTTCTGCATTAACGGATTCCATGGTATCAACCACCTGTCGTGTTTCAGTCTGTATATGAGAGATAATTCCGGTAATTTGCTGGGTAGCATGCCCTGATTGTTCTGCTAACTTCCTTACTTCATTCGCAACAACTGCAAATCCTTTTCCTTGCTCTCCTGCTCTCGCTGCTTCTATTGCAGCATTTAAGGCCAACAAGTTGGTTTGAGCTGATATCCCTGTAATTACTTCGACAATCTTTCCTATTTCATTTGATCGTTCACCTAATCCCCTGACTACTCTCGCTAACTCATTGACATTTGAATAGATGGACTCCATCTGTCTTCCTGCAGATTCAATAGAACTGGTTCCGGCATCGGCTTTTTCCATCGATTTATTTATACTTGAAACTACGGTCACGGCGTTAGTAGAAACTTGGGCTAGACTTTCAGACATTTGATGGATCACATCGGAAGTTTCACTAACACCTCTCACCTGATTATCTGCTCCACGAGAAATCCCTTCAATAACTGTTGAAATATGTTCTGTAGCTTGATTTGTTTGTGCTGTGCCTTGAGCCAAGTTGATCGAAAAGTCAGTCATATTTTTCGATGACTCTTGAACCTTATTTAATACATTAGACCATGAATCGACCGCATAATTTACACTGATCGCCACAGATGCAAGAAAACCTAGATTCTCCGATTCTAGACGGTCCCTCATATCTCCATCTGCCAGTTTTTTGAAAAACGTATTAATCTTTTCTATCGGTTTAATAAATCGTCCATGATTAATAAAAGCTGAAATCACCCCGACAACCCCGCCCATTAACGTAATACATATAAGATTGATAACAAAACTTTTTCCCTCTATTCCGTTCATGATACAAACAAAAAACCCAATCGTAAATGTTGCTGGAATGACAATGATACTCGTTCGTAAAATATATTGGAAAAGCTGCATAGACCCAATCTCCTTACAATTATTTTTAAAGCGCTTACAAGATTAAGACTATTCTTTGTTTCAATCTTGCATAACTATTATACTATAAACACATCCAATTATTTGGTTTTTTTTACCTTATGGTTACTGACAGAAAAAAAGCCGACCGCGAATGCGAAGTCAGCCTATTAGTTCTACCTTACCCTCTGTATAGATAATAAAAAATACAATCAGAATAAATACACCACTTATCAGAAAACCCGCCCATGCGAATTTTTTTTCGTTTCTAATAAGGTCTTTTCTTTTAAATATTCCGAACAAACACAGCAAGAAGGCTGGGTAGGTACAAACTAAAAATAGCAAAGCAAGTAAACCATAAACAAAAATATTAGCTGAAATACCTGCCATGATCATACCAATTAAAATACCACCAGAAATTAACGCTCCAATACTTAAATAAAAACCTACTACACTTTTATTCATACATCTACACCTCAAGTTATCCGTTAGCGGAAGAAAGTCTACTCGTAAGCTATCATACCACTTACCGCTGCCCCATCGAAAATAATCATACAAAAAAACCCGTAAATCATATTTACGGGTATAAGCATATAGCGGTTATCTCCATCTTGTATTTCGCATAATTAATGACACGATAAAAACCACTATGATTGCCCCAAGAAGTGCAGGAATAATGTAAAATCCGCCAGTAGCAGGCCCGATTGAACCTAGAATGGCCGAACCAAGCCATGCTCCTATAAACCCAGCAACGATATTCCCAATGACTCCACCAGGCATATCACGTCCAATTATTAAACTCCCCAGCCAGCCAATAATCCCACCAACAATTAACATCCAAAGAAGTTCCAAGCCTCTTCCACCCCCTTCCCTTGAAAATATATTAAGGGAATAGACAAGTTAGAATAGCTAGTTGGAAAATAATATAAATAAACACCCAACTTTGAAAGGAACCTGAGTAGAACAGGCGAGGAATCAGCCATATTGACTGTCTTGCGTGTGTGCTTTATTAACCCTTTTTATCTTTATCCATATATTCTTGTATCTTTTTTTCTTTCCA
>NZ_JAZVJO010000549.1:0-7006 GCF_059453735.1 Peribacillus sp.
TGCTGGAGACAAAGCTTTTTGTGTGGGAGGTGATCAAAAAGAAAAAGGAGAAGAAGGAGGGTATGATTATTCCGGAGGGTTAGGAGGAGGAATCGGTCTCGAGGTGGAGACACTTCATCAAACAATTCGCAATATACCAAAGCCTGTCATTGCTGCTGTTAACGGGTTTGCCATTGGAGGCGGCCATGTTCTTCATGTGATTTGTGACTTAACGATTGCTTCAGTGGATGCAAAATTTGGTCAGAGCGGCCCTAAAGTAGGGAGCTATGATGCAGGGTTTGGTTCTGCTTATTTAGCTCGTATTGTTGGGGAGAAGAAAGCTAGAGAAATCTGGTATTTGTGTGAACAATACTCAGCACAGGAATCAAAGGAAATGGGACTAGTGAACAAAATTGTGCCTGCTGACCAACTGCAGCAAGCGGCAGAAGAATGGGCAGAGAAGATTCTTCAAAAAAGCCCAACGGCACTTAAAATGCTCAAATACTCGTTTAATGCGGATAGTGCAAACATTCAAGGAATCTCTCAATTATCAATGAGCAGTCTTGCCATGTTTTATAATACGGAAGAATCGGAAGAAGGAAAGAATGCATTTCTTGAAAAGAGACCAGTGGATTTTAAAAAATTCAGAAGGTAATCAGGGGGATGGGACAAGTGAAGATAGAAACCATTTTAAGCCCGGAATACGTGGAGCGTTACCAAACAGTTTGGCCGAATAAAACGATACTGGATTATTTGAAGGATGCAATTGATAAAAACCCGAATAAAACTGCCATAATTGATAAAAAGAGCCGCTATACGTATCAAGAGTTGGGTAAGCTCGTGGATAGAGTGGCATTAGGTCTTATTGAATTAGGCCTAGGAAAAGGCGATGTGATCTCATTTCAGCTTCCTAATTGGAATGAGTTCGTTATTTTGCATTACGCAGTCACTCGAATTGGAGCGATTAGTAATCCTTTAATTCCTATCTACCGTGATAGAGAGATTGGTTATATGGTTGGGATGGTCGAATCTAAAATGATTGTTGTTCCTGATCAATTCCGAGGTTTTGATTTTCCTGCGATGATTGAACGGCTTCGACCACAATGGCCTTCCATGGAGCATATCTATGTGATTGGAGATCATGTCCCAGCCGGAATGCATTCATTTTCCTCCCTTCTTAATGAGCCGTGGGAAAAACGAAGGGATCCAGGCATCCTTGATGAAATTGTCCATGACCCCAATGACGTCACTGAAATTATTTTTACTTCAGGAACGACAGGCAGTCCCAAAGGGGTGATGCATACACATAATACCCTGTGTATTTCAACGGATTATTGGATAGAGCGATTACGTTTAACTTCTGACGACATCATGTTTATGGCATCAACGTTTGCCCACCAAACTGGCTTTGGGTATGGAGTGCGTCTGCCAACACATTATGCAGGCACAGCTGTATATCAAGATATATGGAATCCGAGTGAGTTTATTGAATGGGTGGAAAAGGAGAAGATTACCTTCACAGCAGGTGCTACTCCGTTTTTACAAGATACAGTCCAATATGAAGGCATAGAGAACTATAATCTAACTTCACTACGAACGTTCGTCGCCCTCGGTGCACCGATACCGAGAGCACTAGTAAAAGAAGCAGCTGAAAAAGTTCCTTTTACGATTTTAGCAGGATGGGGCCAAACAGAAAATGGGTTGGTTACCTTAACGAAGCTTGATGATTCAGAAGAAATACTCACAAGCACTGACGGTGTTGCTTTTCCCGGAATGGAACTGAAGGTAGTCAATTTTCAAGGAGATACCTGCAGCCCTAATGAAGAAGGCGATTTACTATGCCGGGGACCTGCCTTATTTGTCGGTTATTTGAAGCAAATAGATAAAACGATGGATGAGTATATGGACGGCTGGTTTATCACAGGCGATCGAGCGGTAATGGATGAAGCGGGGTACATTCGAATTGCCGGTCGGAATAAGGATATTATTATCCGAGGGGGAGAAAACATCCCTATCGCGTATGTTGAAAATGTACTTTATGAGAATCCAGATATATCCGTTGTCCAAATTATTGCCATGCCAGATGCTAGGCTGCAAGAAAAAGCATGCGCTTTCATTAGCATGAAGGCAGGGAAAACACCACTTACCTTACAATCCGTACAAGCATTTCTTTCGGAAAAAGGAATAGCTAAACAATATTGGCCGGAGCATGTAGAAATTATTGATGAATTTCCGCGAACACCTAGTGGTAAAATCCAAAAGTTTCGGTTGAGGGAACGAATTAATCAGCTGATTCAGGATCAGGTATAGGCAAGAAATAAAATGAAAAGAGGTGAAGCTATATGGTTCAACGAGTAGCGTTTGTAACTGGTGCAGGCAGAGGAATTGGCAGAGAGATTGCTAGAACGTTAGCTTCAAAGTCTATGAAAGTAATCGTTTCAGATGTTAACAGGGAGAATGCGGAAGAAACGGTTTCGATTGTTCAAAACGAAGGCGGTGAGGCGGTCGCGGTGTATTGTGATGTAACCAATTTGGAAAGCGTCCAAGAAGCGGTCGCCTCCTCCTTGACTCATTTTCAGACAATTGATGTGTTGGTGAATAATGCAGGATGGGATAAAATTGAACCCTTTCTAAAAAGTGAGCCAAGTACATGGAAAACGATAATTGACATAAATATGATGGGGCAGATTCATACCTGTAAAGAAGTGCTGCCGGTTATGATCAAAAATGGTTATGGAAAAGTGATTAATATTGCATCAGATTCGGGAAGAGTAGGTTCAAGCGGTGAAGCTGTTTACTCAGCAGCAAAAGGCGGAGTAATTGCTTTTACGAAAACACTGGCTAGAGAAATGGCCAGGCATAAATTAAATATTAATTGTATTGCTCCAGGACCAGCAGACACACCTTTGTTCCAGGAAATTGGTTTGCAAAATGAAGGGATTGCAGCTGCGTTAGAAAAAGCCATCCCATTTAGACGTTTGGCACAGCCTAGTGATATTGCAAATGCCGTAGCCTATTTTGCTTCAGACGAAGCAGGGTATGTAACCGGTCAAACACTCTCAGTCAATGGAGGTTTAACCATGTGTTAACCAAAGGGAGCTTTTATCCTCTGGTAACTATTTTACGGTTTAATGAGTAGTTTTAGAAAAGGAAGGTACAGCGTTCGGAGTAACGGGTTCGGTTGATGATGAGAAAACATTAAATAACAGCCTAATTGGGAACACAATTCGCATAGAAATCGGTGTCCCCTTTTTTGTTGTTATATCAATACTTTAACGCATTAAACACACCAATTAGCAAATTAATGTACACGCAAATTGAAGACACCGCATAAATTTATGCGGTGTTGTTAAAACCTGTGTTAAAACTAAGGAAGGTGTTTAATATTTAGCGAACTTGTTTTTTGAAGGAATTTAGAGATTTATGTTGAATTATTGATAGATTGGTGGTGATATTATGAAACATGTTTACGCTAACCTATTAGGTGTTTGGGTTAATCTTTCTAAAGACGACAAGTGTGTGATGGGTCCTAATATGACTTCCCCTAAATTGTGGTGGGAAGAAAACGCTGAAATATGGAGTCCCAATAAAAGAGAAGAACACACGATGTATCAACTTGATTACATCCATATTCATTACAAAGGTAAAGATTATAGAATTAAGGCGATTTCCATCCAAATCGTCGAATGTTAAATTTATCCTCAAGTTTTCTTTTTAGTTCTTCAATTAGGTTGTTTACACTTGTTCAACTAACGGATGCTTTAGTAAAATAAGGGTAGAAAATGTACGTCAAAAAACGCTCAGATTTTGATCTGACCCAAGAAAGTTAGACATATATTGTTAGGCTGCTTCGAGGACTATGCGGTCTGCATTCCTGATCCAACAAAAGGTGAAAGAATTATTCTCTATACGACTTTCCATGAAATTGAAGAAGCTGCATTAAAAAAATATGTAAAAATAGAAAAACTCTCCCAGATGAATTTTCCCTACACTATTGAAAAAATAGATACTGTTCCTTTACTAGGCAGCGGAAAAGTAGACTACGTGACGTTAACGCAAAAAGCTAAAACATTATTTACATTAGCAAAAGTCTAATCTTTAAGTAAATGATCTGAATAGGTAGACCAGGACTTAACAATTATTATTGTTGGCACGTAAATTGATTCTGTGTTACATTTTTAAAAAAGGTAAAAATTGGAGGTAGTCATACGTGTTTAAAAAATTACTAGGTTCTGTAGGAATTGGTGGAGCGAAAGTCGATACGAAATTAATGAAAACGAGTTTTCTTCCAGGTGAGTTGCTTGAAGGTGTAGTTGAGATTCAAGGTGGACAAATCGAACAAAAAATTGATGAAATTTACCTTTCTCTTATAAGCAACTATAGTATTGAAACAGATAACGGGAAATCTGAACGTACAGCTGAAATAGGAAAGTTTAAATTACTAGATTCTTTTGTTGTCTATGCTAATGAGACTAAAAGCATTCCATTTCGTTTTGCCTTACCATATGATGTACCGATTACTACTAGTAAAACAAAAGTATGGATTCAAACTGGATTAGATATTAAAATGGCAGTTGACCCACAAGATCGAGATTATCTGGAGATACAGCCGCACCCTTTAGTAAGTGAATTCTTATCAGTTGTCAAAGGTCTAGGGTTCCGATTAAGAAAAATTGAAGCGAAAAATGCACCGAGTCATTTACGAAGAAGATTGCCATTCGCACAAGAATTTGAATTCAGCCCAAGCAGTGGACAATATAGAGGCCGATTAGACGAATTAGAAGCGGTGTTTTTTATCTCAGAAAATCAAGTAGAAGTTATCCTTCAAATTGATCGAAAAGGCGGATTCTTCTCTGAAAGACTTAATATGGATGAAAGTCATGTGCGTTTTACCTATGGAAGAAATGAAGTTCCTAATTTAAGTCAATTAGTAACCAATTTAATTAATCAATATAGTTAAACGAATAGACACCTAGATTTAATCTGCTAGGTGTCTTATTTTTCGTCCTGTGAATGAGTGGGATTAGAGCTATCATTTAATTTATCATGCATTTAGAGGAAATGGATAATCTGAAACGAATTTATTTAAAAGACACCTTTTGAAAACGCTTACTAGTAAAGTGTTTTTCCAATTCTAAAGAAATTAGGTGATTACATGCGTCTAGAAGCTAAAATTGCAATCATCACGGGAGGCGGCAGCGGGATCGGACGAGCCGCGGCTTTACGTTTTTCGCAAGAAGGGGCCAAGGTAATGATTGGAGATCTGGATGAACAATCCAGTTTAGAAACGGTCCAACTAATTAAAGAAAACGGGGGAATTGCTGAATACCTCTATACTGATGTTAGTAATCCTGAAGATGTGGAGAATCTTGTAAAGACAACAGTGGATACGTATGGAAAATTAGATATATTGGTCAATAACGCAGGGATTTCACATACTCAAAATAAGCTTCCTGATATACCAGTTGAGGATTGGAAGAAAGTCATGGATGTATGTTTAAATGGTGTTTATTTTGGGATGAAATATGGTATTCCTGAGCTGCTGAAAAACGGCGGAGGTTCCATAATTAATACAGCTAGTGTTGCAGGAATTAAAGGACAAAAGCTTCTAGCGGCCTATACTGCTGCAAAAAGCGGTGTAATAGCGGTCACAAAAAGTACAGCTCTCGAATATGGCAAGCACAACATCCGGGTGAATGCGATAGCACCGGGGGTTATTGATACAGCCATTACGACAGAATGGAAGAACTCATCAAAATGGGAAGTCTTATCGAAAGCGAATGCGCTTAGAAGAGTAGGACATGCTGAAGAAGTTGCGAATGTCTTACTCTTTTTAGCTAGTGAGGAAGCTTCATTTATTACGGGAACAACAATTGTAGTGGATGGAGGAACATTATTAGGAAAATAGGGAGACGATTGGATGAACACTTCGTTAGATATAAAAGTTCAAGAAACGGACATCGATGAAATCGGTCATGTTAATTATATGAACTATATTTCTTTTTCAGAGAAGGGAATAGGAGATTGGTATAGGAAAGCCGGGGTGCCTCTAGCAGGTTTACTACAAAAAAATATAGGTACGGTTCTACTTAAATTTGATATTCTTTATTTAGCAGAAGCTAGAGCAGGAGATACCTTAACCATTCATACCATTCCAATTCGCTTAGGTACGAAGAGTTTCCAATTCAAACAAGAAATTTATAATCAAGCTGGAATACAAACTACTGAATGTAATAAAACCTTTGTAATGTTTGATCTCATCACTAGAAAAAGTATCCCGGTCGAACATAACATAGTGGCTCACTTCGATTAGAACCCACCAACGGACTGCGAATGCACTCCGTTGGGTTCAGGATAAAAACTATTTTAATAGATCATGATCTACATAACGTTCCCCATTGAGCTCACTAATCAGGTTGATAGCTGTTTTTGCTCCATCACCTGCAGTTATGATCGTATGAATACTTACTCCTGCGCATGTTCCAGCTGCCCAAATCCCATCAATATTTGTTTTACCGGAAGCATCAACGTCAAAGATTTTTTTTGTTCTAGGTTCTATGCCGTCTCTTGTGGCAATTCCAGCTGCTTCTGCTAAATCGGATAGCATACCAGTTGCGAGAATGATATGTTTGGCTTCAACTGTTCCCGTATCTGTTTCAATGGAGAAACCTTCATCTAATTTAGTTAAGGAGACAACTTTTGCTTGTAATACTTCAGCACCAAATTTTTTTGCTTGAGCAATCCCTGTTGCAATTAAATCAGGACCTGTAATTTCGGCAACTCCGTAATGATTTTCTACCCAAGCTTTTTTGGTGATGCTCTGGTTACTATCTAGAACAATCGTTTTTTTACCAGCTTTGGCTGTGAAGATTGCTGCACTTCCCCCAGCAGGACCAGCTCCAATAATCGCTACTTCATACATATGAGTTTCCTCCTTTTCGTATCACTTTCATTTTAACAAACATTGGAAAGAGGCTGGTACAATTAAATACTGAATAATATGATAAAATTTTGTGACGGATATTAT
>NZ_JAZVJO010000550.1:0-1919 GCF_059453735.1 Peribacillus sp.
TATTCCCGGCACTCTGGTGATAGGCTTGATCTCTTGTGATGAAGTAAATCCCCGTATGGTCTTCCTCCGATAAATTTCACTTCTCCTTCGAAGGGTCGGTTGCCGTTCGAATCATATCCCTTTAGTTTCACAAATAGAGTATTATATTCTGTTTTAATGCTGTCTAAAATGGTTACGCTATACAAATTTTCTTCCCCCCTTTCCGTTAATCAAAAATGGTTTGAGTGAGGAAGTCAAGGTTCTTCATTGGTTTTTCCTAATCCGTTTTTAAACATATATTGTAACCCCTTCTCAATCCCCTCTGCCCAAACTGACATACCATGTCCTCCATTTAAAATTCGTAATTCTGCTGGACTCCCTGGAACATCTGCCCACTTTTCAAAGTCTTTATTGTATAGATTTGAGCGATGAAGAGCTTGATAGAGATTCACTGCCTGCACTTCCATATTATATTTGTTCGCATCCTCTGGTAAATCTTCTTGCTCGCTTAAATGATTCCAATCATCATCTCCAGCTACAATATACATGGGAACCTGATTGGGTTGTTTACTATATTGTTTTAGTGCAGCTGGGTAATTTAGTTCGTCCCAGACTTTCGGATTAAAAGGCTCTCCAAACGATCCTCTTTCTACAGCACCTGAAGTAGCTGGGGCTTCCTTATCTTGAATAGCAGGGCTAAGTAAAGTCGTACCAGCAAACAAGTCAGGGTAATTGAGCGAATAACGTAAGGCTCCATAACCGCCCATAGAAAAACCGATTAAACCTCTGCCTCCCCTGGATCCTATCGTACTATGGTCCTTCTCAATTTTAGGGATTAGATCGTTGATAATAGCTGACTCAACTGCTCCATATTTATGTGAATTGACCCAATAGCTATTCCCAGTTATCGGTGCAATGGCAATAAACGGGCGAGTCTTCTTCTGTTCTATCATTTTATCCATGATTGGCCAAAATGAATTCCAGCTTTCTGCATTTCCACTGCTTCCGTGCAGCAAATATACCACTGGGTACTTATTTTTCTTATTATATCCTGGCGGCAGGTACATGTTATATGTTAACTGGTCCAGCCCTGGAGTAGAGTCGTTTACAAGACTTGATGCTGTAAATGATTCTGTCGTTACCTTCCCCTTCTTTTTAGAATGATATTGTTTTGGATTGTAAGCAGGAGGGGATTGCTTGTCAAATAAATACTTTACTCCTTCTTCAAAACCTTGAAGCCATACCTCTTTACCATGACCGCCATTCATGATTCGAAGTTCTGCCGGGCTTGATGGAACGTCTCCCCATTTTGGGAAATCCACTTGAAAGAGATTTTTCCGATGAAGCTCCTGATAAAGTTGGACGGCTTGAACTTCCAAATTATATTTAGCTGCATCAGCTGGTAACTCTTCTTTTTCACTTAGATGATTCCAATCATCATCTCCTGTTGCAATGTAGATTGGCACCCTATATGGCTGTAAAACATATGAATCAATCGCAGTTGGATAATTTTTAGCATTCCACAGGTCCAAATCAAATGGGTCTCCAAAACTCCCTCTTTGTACTGCACCAGATGTTTCTGGAGGTTCTTGGTTTTGAATAGCAGGACTTAACAAAGCGGTACCTGAAAACAGTTCTGGATAAACCAAAGAATACCTAAGCGCGCCGTAACCGCCCATAGAGTATCCCGTAAGAAATCTTCCTGAACGGTTTGCGATAGTATGGTATTTTTTATCTATAGTTGGAATGAGATCTTTGATAACAGCAGATTCATAGCGACCATATTTCTCTGAGTCCACCCAATAGCTGTTACCTGTTGAAGGAACGATCGCAATTACTGGTTCTATTGTCTTTTTTTGAATCATCTTATCAAGCGTTTTCCAAAAATCATCATAGCTGTTTTCATTGCCATTGCTTCCATGCAGTAAATAGATGACCGG
>NZ_JAZVJO010000551.1:0-5666 GCF_059453735.1 Peribacillus sp.
CATTTCATAGAAAAGATCTCTCATTTCGACCGCGAAGAGGTACCGGAGCGTGTCGTTCACGCACGTGGTGCTGGAGCGTTTGGGTATTTTGAGACATATGGAAAAGTTGGCGATGAACCAGTTGAGAAATATACCCGTGCGAAAGTATTTTCTGGAGCTGGCAAGAAAACGCCGCTCATGGTTCGTTTCTCAACAGTAGCAGGTTCGAAGGACTCACCGGAAACAGCGCGAGATCCACGCGGCTTTGCAGTGAAAATGTATACGGAAGATGGTAACTGGGATCTGGTTGGAAACAACCTTAAAATCTTCTTTATCCGTGATGCGATGAAGTTTCCCGATATGATTCATGCATTTAAAGTGGATCCAGCATCGAACGTACCAAATCCTGAGCAAATGTTCGATTTCGTTTCCCGTTCCCCTGAAGCTACTCATATGATTACGTTCCTATTCTCTCCATGGGGTATTCCAGCTACATACCGCCATATGCAGGGTTCTGGCGTAAATACGTATAAATGGGTAAATGACAAAGGTGAAGCTGTGCTTGTGAAGTACCACTGGGAACCTAAACAAGGCATCCGTAATTTAACACAAGAAGAAGCGGATTCTATTCAAGGAAAAACCGTCGCACACGCAACACAAGATTTATATGAGTCAATCGAGCGCGGAGAATATCCAGAATGGGAACTTTATGTGCAAATCATGGAGGACGATTACCATGAGGAACTTGATTTCGATCCACTGGATGATACAAAACTTTGGCCTGAAGATAAGTTTCCGTGGCTGCCGGTTGGTCGTATGGTTCTTGACCGTAATCCGGTGGACTACCATGCGGAAATCGAGCAGGCGGCATTCGGAACTGGGGTTCTTGTCGACGGAATGGACTTCTCCGACGATAAAATGCTCCAAGGACGTACTTTCTCATACTCGGATACGCAGCGATATCGCGTAGGTTCGAACTATCTGAAATTGCCTGTGAATGCACCGAAAGCACCTGTGCGTACGAACCAGCATCGAGGACAAATGGATACCCGTGACCCGAAAGAGAATGGGGCTAATCCATCCATTAACTATGAGCCATCGATGATTGGTGGCTTTACGGAAGCAAACAAAGAAGAGCGTCCACAGCACCGTCCAACCTATAATGCGGAGGCAATGAGTGCGCCAATTGACCGTCCTAACAACTATGGTCAAGCGGGCGAAACGTACCGCAGTTTTGAGGACTGGGAACGTGATGAATTAATCAAAAACTTATCCAACGCACTTGCAATATGTGATAAACGAATTCAAGATGCAATGGTTGAGCACTTTACACAAGCCGATGAAGAATATGGCCGTCGTGTGAAGGAAGGTATCGAAATGAAAATGAAAGAAATTCAATCTTTGAAGAACGAAGACAAAATTCCTGGTCGTGAATCAGGTAAATCAAGATATGGTCAAGGATCAATAGCCGCGAATAAAGCCACAAAAGATGCGGTGAAGAAAAGTCACGAAGCAGATCCATATTAATAAAACAGCAAGAGCTGTCCGTACAATCAGTGAAAACTGATTGACGGGCAGCTTTTTTATTTTGACAAATTTTAATGTGTCTTCTAAGAAGGTCCTCTTATAACTCTAACTTTTAAAATAAAAAGACACCGGTTCATCGTTCGATGTCACCGGTATTTCTCTAAAAATTTACAGTAATTTACATATACGTCGACAATTTCTTTATCGTAAAATGATCATTTAATAATGCCCAGTTTTGGGGGTATGGAAAACCGAGTGCCCAGTAACTAATCCCGCGGAGCTTATAATCCTTAGCTAGTTCAAACTTGGCTTGGGCGCTCCTTGCATCTTCAAACCATACTTCATGTACTTTTCCTTTTTCATCCGTATATCGGTAAAAAGGGGATTGAGCTGTGGGATCATATTGAATGGGAGCTCCATATTTTATCGCTCTTTTTATGGCTTCTTGGGGGCTGAATGTCTCAGCTTCTTGGCCTTGAGCGTGTGGAAGAAGCCAATCTCGAGCATAAATTTGAAATCCGAGGTAGATTTTTTCAGCTGGTATAACGGACAGGGCATATTCAACCACTTTCCTCACTTGGTCGAGAGGGGAGATGGCTTGTGGTGGCCCCATTCGATATCCCCATTCATATGTCATGAGCACGACAAAATCAGCTATCCGCCCGTGTGCCTCATAATCATGTGCTTCATATAAGACGCCGGATTGATCTGTGCTCGATTTCGGCGCAAGAGCAGTGGAAACCAAATAACCTCTAGAATGAAGGCGGTCAACAGCCAATTGGAGAAATTTGTTGTAATTCTCCCGGTCTTCGGGCAGTACGTTTTCAAAGTCGATGTTTAATGCTGTATAGCCTTTATCATCCATCACTTCGAGGACATTCTTAATGACTTTTTCTCGTAAAGAAGGACTAGCTAATATGACATGGGCTAAATTAGATCCAGCTTCTGTTGAAGTGAAATTGGTAATGGACATCATTGGGGTAATATTTTCTGAAAGTGCTGTATCAACCATTTTTTCATCACTCAATCCTTCTAATGTGCCATCTTCCTTGATTTTATAAGCAAAAGGACTGAAATAGGTAAGCAGCTGACCGATATCTTGTAGGGATTGGATTGCCGCTTCACTTGATTGATAGGTATAAGCATTCACTTCAATAGCGCGTTTTGATCTTGGAATAATCAGGGTCATCCCAGAATAAATATTGTTTGGACTATCAACTTGATTGGCACTCATAATGGCTTGAACGGTAGTTCCATACCAGATAGAAATATCCCACAATGTCTCCCCAGGCTGTACAAGATGTTTAACGGCAGGAATGTATAGAACACTGCCTTGATATAGTACATTTGGGTCGGTAAGTTGATTGGCTTCCATAAGAGTCTTGATAGAAATTCCGTATTGCTTTGCAATGGTTCCTAGTGTTTCCCCGGATTCCACGATATGAGATGTCCCCGAGTGAGGAATAATAATTGACTGACCAATGGTTAATTGGCTTGGGGCAGTTAATGCATTTAATTGAGAAATCGAATCCATTGTTACACCATAACGGTTCGCAATCTTCCAAAGCGTATCGCCGCCTTTTACTACATAAATAATCAATAGAGCTCCCCCTAAGTAATTTCAATAATGCCATCCTATGTAATAGTAGATTAAATGTGTCTTTAGTTGATTGCGTTAAAGAGACTAATGCATTTAATGTTTTTAATAAGAGTCAACCTTAAGTGGAAACGGTATAATATATAGGGATAAGCAGACATTATAAACGTACTTGCAGACAATTGGAATTACATACATGCTTATGTTTTTATTGCAAAGAAGAGGGAAAACTATTATAAAAACCAATATGAAGAAAGGGGATCCTATGACAAAGATTATGGAAACAGGATGGAACTTAGAAAATAGCTATGCGGGTCTTCCAGCATCTCTTTTCACCAGTACCAACCCAACTCCGGTACGTGCACCAGAATTGATTGTTCTCAATGAACCGTTAGCGGCATCCTTAGGTTTGAACGCTGCATTTTTAGAAAGCGAAAATGGTGTGGCGGTGCTTGCTGGAAACGAGATTCCTGAAGGTGCTATGCCTCTTTCTCAAGCATACGCGGGTCATCAATTCGGTAACTTTACCATGTTAGGGGATGGTCGGGCCGTCCTATTAGGAGAACAGCTTACACCAGAGGGAAAGAGGGTGGATATTCAATTAAAAGGGCCAGGCAGAACGCCATACTCTCGTGGAGGTGATGGTCGGGCAGCTTTGGGTCCGATGTTGCGTGAATATATTATCAGCGAAGCTATGCATGGCCTTGGTATTCCCACTTCCCGCAGCCTTGCCGTCGTGAAAACTGGCGAGCCTGTATATCGCGAAAATGTACTGCCAGGTGCGGTGTTAACTCGTGTGGCTGCCAGCCATCTTCGTGTGGGAACCTTTCAATATGTAGCAAAGTGGGGAACAGCCGAGGAACTACAAGCACTGGTTGAGTATACAATTAGGCGTCACTTTCCATATAATGAGGATGATGAGAATCAATCACTTTCATTGCTCAAGCAAGTGATTAGCCGACAGGCTGAACTTATTTCAAAATGGCAGCTAGTCGGCTTTATTCATGGTGTAATGAACACGGATAACATGACAATCAGTGGAGAAAGCATAGATTACGGTCCTTGCGCTTTCATGGATACCTATGACTTGGAAACGGTATTCAGTTCCATAGATGTCCATGGTCGTTATGCCTATGGCAATCAGCCGTATATTGCTGCGTGGAATTTGGCACGATTGGCGGAAAGCCTATTGCCTTTGTTCGATGATAAACCAGAAAAGGCGATTGAACTGGCGCAAGCAGAAATTTCGGAATTCCATAAAATCTATAATTCTCATTGGATCAAGGGGATGAGAGCAAAATTAGGACTCTTTAACGAAGAGGCAGAGGATGAAGCTCTTATAAAAGAACTTCTCGAGCTGATGAAGAAGCATCATGCAGATTACACGAATACATTCCGTGCTTTAACTTTCGAAACCAAAGAGGATTCGGTTCTTTTTGAGACTTCAGAGTTTGAACAGTGGCATAAGCTTTGGCAGGCAAGACTCGACCGGCAGCAGGAATCAAAAGACTCTTCGAAGAAGCTGATGCAAGACAGTAATCCTGCGGTAATCCCACGCAATCATCGGGTGGAAGAAGCCCTGAAAGCCGCAGTTGAAAAAGGTGACTACAGTGTGATGGAACGACTTATTGAAGTACTCTCACATCCTTATGCGCATACCGACGAGCAGGCCGAATATGCTACAGTGCCTGAAGAGTGCGGACCTTACCAGACTTTTTGTGGTACCTAATAAAAGAAAAAAGTGCTGCCACATTCGTGTGGCAGCACTTTTTTGTACTGGTTTTGAAAATCCCATTAGATGGTAAGAACCGTGCAACGAGAAGTCGTTCGTTTGAAGTTAGAAGGAAAACCTCTCCTGTCTTCAAATTCGAGATATTCATATAGACTTCTACAATATCAATAGCTTCTAAGAAAAATTCAACGGCCTTTCCTCGATTGAATACCGAGAAAAGACCGCTGCTTGAAATACTATTTTTTTATTACAGGGTATGTGCATTCTACTTCTTTTTTATTACTCTTAATATCTTTCATAGCATTCTGAAAGGGGGGATTATTATATATCTAAAGAATATTGGTATGATTTATCTTTTTCGGTTCTAATCGTTACTATTATCTTACTTTGATTTGCCCAAATACCCGTTTTGAAACTTATACTCATGCCCCAGTTGGAGTAGGGCGTGATAGTAGTACTAAGACCTGAGTTTTCAAGTGTTTTCGCAGAATATGATGCGAAGGAAGATCCCTTTTCATATATTTGTACTTTTTCAATAAATACATTTTCTTCGAGCTCATAATTATTAATCGTTATAGATAAGCTCTTTATTACATCATTAATACTGGAAGAACCAGATTTATATAAATATAGATTGGGGCGATCGGATATTGATATGGTTTTCGAAGTACTAATCTCATCAGCCGATGCAGTAATTGTTACTGTCCCCTCTGATAAAGTTTTTAATACTCCATTTTCATCTATTGTAGCAACTGATTCATCAGAGCTATTCCAAATTACTTTTTGATTAGTAGCATTGTTTGGATAGATGTTAGTTGCCAACTGTTTAAT
>NZ_JAZVJO010000552.1:0-4886 GCF_059453735.1 Peribacillus sp.
AAATCCAGCAATTCCGTTATAAAGGGCGCCTCGAATATGAATTAGACATCGCCCCTGACTCAAAGAACATTCTCGTAAATCCACTGACGATTCAGCCGCTGGTTGAAAATGCAGTGATTCATGGCTTGGATAATAAAGAAACTGGAGGAAAGGTAGTCGTTCAAACAAAAGTGTCCGGGCATTATTTGCAAGTAACTGTGAAGGATAATGGGATTGGGATTGATGAAAATAGGCTGAAGGAAATTTTTCAGTTTATAAATGAGGAAGATGAGGGGATTCGCATTGGTTTACGTAATGTACACCAAAGGCAAGTTCTTACATATGGAAAAGGGTGCGGTCTTCAAATTACGTCAAAAAAAGGGACAGGTACGTGCATTCAATTTATGATTCCACTAGAGGAGGAAGTAAGATGTTTGAAGTAATCATTGTTGATGATGAGCCAATGATAAGAGAAGGACTCCGAACACTTATTGCTTGGGAAACTTATGGATTCAAGGTAATTAATATCGCACAGAATGGCCGTGAAGGCTTTGAAAAACATCAAGAATATAAGCCGGACTTAATGATTGTTGATGTACGTATGCCCGAAATGGACGGAATCACACTTATTGAGAAAATAAGAAAAGACAACCGACACACTCATTTTATTATATTAAGCGGACATGCAGACTTTACCTATGCACAAAGAGCAATGGGGTGCCATGTAGATGGATATTTGTTAAAACCGCTCGATGAAGATGAATTAATTCTCTATTTACAAACGATTTATAATAAATTAGCAGATGAAAAAAAATTAAAGCAGCTTGCAGCGGAAGAAAAAAACCAGCAAAGAGAAAAACTGATTATTGCTTTATGCCAAGAGAATGACGTTTCCCTTAATAAAGAATTTTTGCCTATGTATGAAGAACTTAGTCATGTACAACGAAATTTTCAAGTTCTCTTACTGAAGGTAACTTCACCGGCTGCTCATTCTGACATCAGTTTTTTGAAACAGAAAGCAAAAGAGTTATTCGAATATACTGAAAAAGGGTATGTTTTCACCAATAATTATGAGATTGGTGTTCTCTTGAGACAATCCTATACGTCCAAACATGCTAAAGAGAACCTATATGAAGAACTGAAAGCGGGCATTGGCAGTGAGACCTTTTTTGCGGCAATAGGAGAACAGGTTCCTCTATCACACATTTACCAATCGTTTCAAACCGCTTCAACCCTCTTAACTCATCATTTTTATTTTGATAAAGGGCTGGTAATGGATAAAAGTAGTCTTTCGGATCAGTGGATGATTGAAACAAACGAAAAGGCTATATTGGCGATTGAATCGTATGTCAGTCGTCTGCAATATGCTTTTGAATCAATTAACAGTAAGACAGCTGAGAAAATGATTGATGAACTTGCCGAGGAAATGGTTCATTGCAGAATGACCGAAATGGAAATCAAAAAAGGATTTATTCAACTCTATACAAACATATTAAATAAATTGCTGTTTTCCAATAAAAATGATCCAAGTCTTACCGCCATTCATGCCCAGGCGGCGGAGATTTATGACTTACCAACATTACCGAGTGTAAAACAATTTTTACTAAACCGATTCAGTGAAATAATAGGTGTATTGGATAATGGCAATACGGATACACAGATTAAGAAAATGATTGATTTAATTCATAAACATTACAATAAAAACCTGCGTTTAGAAACGTTAGCAGAGGTATTTAATTATAACAGTGCCTATTTAGGCAAGCTGTTTAAAAACTATACGGGTGAGTATTTTAACACGTATCTTGATAAAGTGAGAATTGACATAGGAAAGCAGCTATTGCAAAAGGGGAGCAAGGTCTATGAGGTGGCTGATCAGATTGGCTACGCAAATGTGGACTATTTTCATCGTAAGTTTAAGAAATATGTCGGAACCTCTCCCTCCGCCTATCGAAACCAACGTGGAAAAATAAGCTGAATATCATAAAACAGACAAAGTCAGATGATTTTGTCTGTTTTTACTGATTCACGAATCGTATACCTAAAATTTATACCTGATTTTTCTCGTAATCTAGCAGGTATTGACGTAGTGAAATGTAAGGTATGATGAAAGAGAGAAAGGGGAGAAGTCAATGGAAATCGCCAAAAAGAAAGCGCATACATACAAACCTATCAAAATTAAAAAAAGTTTTTGGGGATCACTCATTCATCAAAGGTACTTATATTTTATGTCGATGCCCTTTGTTATTTGGGTCTTTGTTTTCAATTATTTGCCTTTATGGGGATGGACGATGGCTTTTCAAAATTATCGCCCCGGTAAAACGATGGGAGAACAGGAATGGGTGGGTCTGCAGCATTTCATTATGCTCTTCCAAGATGAACGTTTTTATTTAGTTCTGCGTAACACGCTTGCCATGAGTCTTATGGGTCTTATTTTAGGTTTTACGGTCCCGATTGTGTTTGCGATTTTACTCAATGAAGTTCGTAAGAAAGCATTTAAAAACACGCTCCAGACGATTACGTATTTGCCGCATTTTGTTTCATGGGTAGTTGTAGCTGGAATTGTGACAAAAGTATTGTCTAGTGATGGAGGAGCTGTTAACCAGTTATTGACGGTGACTGGACTAGTGGATGAGCCCATACAATTTATGACCAAAGGTAATTTATTTTGGATTATTGTTACACTCGCTGATTTGTGGAAGGAAATGGGCTGGAACTCCATTATCTTTTTAGCTGCCATGGCTGGGATTGATCCACAATTATATGAAGCGGCAAAGGTAGATGGAGCAGGAAGGCTTCGGCAAATATGGCATATTACCTTGCCTGGCATCCGCCCAACGATATTAGTGGTCCTTATCCTTTCAATTGGTCATCTGATTTCAATTGGCTTTGAAAAACAGTTTTTATTAGGAAATTCAACGATTGTCGATTATTCAGAAGTATTAGATCTATATGCCTTAAATTATGGTATTGGCTTAGGGCGTTTTTCATACGGAACAGCTATTGGCATCTTCAATTCTTTAGTTAGTATTATTCTCTTATTTTTAGCGAATGGAATCTTTAAGCGGTTTACGAACCAAAGTGTTATGTAAAGGGGGAGAGTGACGGTGAAATCTAGTAAGGGTGACTTAATTTTTACGATCTGTAATTATACGTTTTTAACGTTAGTGTTTGTGATCACCTTGTACCCATTTTTAAACGTACTGGCGATCTCACTCAATGATGCGACGGATACGGTTCGCGGCGGTATCACGATTTTCCCCAGAGAATTCACATTTAAAAACTATATTACGATATTTGAATACGACAACTTGATTACAGGCTTTGTCAATTCAACATTACGGACAGTGATTGGTACGATTTTGGGCGTCATTTCATCAGCAATGGTTGCATTTACGCTAAGTCGTGCTGATTTTAAAGGAAGAAAATTCGTTTCAACGACCCTTGTTTTAACGCTATATTTTAGCGGTGGATTAATTCCTGGTTACATGTTGATGAGAGATTTAAACCTAGTAGGTACATTTTGGGTGTATATTCTTCCTGGCATGGTGAATGCCTTCAATATTATTATTGTTCGTTCCTTTATGGATGGACTGCCCTATGCTCTACAAGAATCAGCTAAAATGGATGGCGCTAATGACTTTTCAATTTTTTGGAGAATTATTCTCCCTTTATGTACTCCGGTTTTAGCGACGATTGCTCTATTTATCGCGGTAGGTCAGTGGAATTCTTGGTTTGATACGTACTTATATAATGGATCTGATCCAAGCTTGACCACGCTTCAATATGAATTGATGAAAATATTACAAAATACATCGATTAGTTCTACCGATCCCAATGCATACAGGGGGAATGAGGCTCTAGAAGGAGCTAAAAACGTCTCTCCAGAGTCTATTAAAATGGCGATTTCCGTAGTGACAATCATCCCAATCTTAATCGTTTATCCATTTTTACAACGTTTCTTTGTACAGGGGATGACCTTAGGAGCAGTAAAAAGTTAATTTAGTTTAATAAAAGGGGAGATGTAAAGATGAAACGAACACTTAAAAAGTCTGGACTATTAATCGCAACAACGATGCTGGTTCTAGCTGGATGCCAAAATGACAGTACTTCTAAAAAAGTAGATTTGGATAAGGAATCTACTGGGCCCGTTTCTTTTACCTTATTCAGTGCTGACCCTCATCCGCAATGGGATAAAATGGAGAGTCCGGTCAGCAAAAAAGTGAATGAGAAAACCGGAGTAAGTCTGGAAGCGGAATTTGATGTGGCTGGTGGTGAACAAAAGATTCCATTAATGATTGCCAGCGGGGAGTATCCAGATTTGATTCTGCCAAAAGGGAATGCAGCTAAATTAGTTGAAGCAGAAGCGCTAATTGATTTGACGGATTTAATTGATAAACATGGACCGAATTTAAAGAAGATTTATGGGGATTATTTTAATCGGTTAAAATGGAATAATGAAGATGATTCAATCTATATCCTGCCGACTACACAGGTTGATCAGACCTATTGGGAGCCAGGCACGGGGTTCATGCTCCAGAATGATGTAGTTAAACAGCTAGGATATCCAAAGATTCGTACCGTAAAGGATTTTGAAAAAGCCATTAAAGACTATAAAGAGAAAAACCCAAGTATTGATGGACAGCCAACTGTCGGTTTATCTTTGTTAGCAGATGACTGGAGGATACAAATTACAACAACTAATCCTGCATTCTTAGCAACAGGGGCACCGGATGATGGAGAGTTTTATATTGACCCTGAAACCTTTGAAGCAAAAATGCACTATCGTCGTGCAGAAGAAAAAGAATATTTCCGTTGGTTAAATCATATGAATGATATCGGATTATTAGACAAAGAAAGCTTCGTTCAAAAATATGATCAATATTTAGCGAAAATATCATCAGGACGAG
>NZ_JAZVJO010000553.1:0-2470 GCF_059453735.1 Peribacillus sp.
TATTCCGGGAAGCAAAAATGTCGATCACATAAGAGATAATCTCGATATCCTTGACTTCAGCCTCACAGAAGAGGAAATGGCAGAAATCGCAAAGCTCGATAAAGATCAGCGTTACTATCATCGCACAGATTCTCAGCTTGCCCAGTTTGCAGCATGGAGACCGGATTTCGAAAGAGCATGACTTTATTCAAAGGGAGATAATAAGATGAAGAAGTTTTTAACAGCTTTACTCTCGCTTAGTTTGATTTTTATATCAGCATGTTCCGGCAATGCTTCTGTTGCAACCGGCGTTGCATCATCAAACTCAGAAGAAGCAATTCAGTCTTCCTCATCCGGATCTGAAGAAGATAATACAACTTCAGAGCCAACCACGGATGGCAGCAATGATCACTCAGATACTCTTGTTGTATATTTCTCACGTACCGGTGAACAATATGGTGTCGGAGTAATAGATAAAGGTAATACTGCGATCGTAGCAGAGATGATTGCTGAAAAGACAGGAGCAGATTTATTTGAAGTATTGCCGGAGGACGATTACTATCCCTATACATATGCGGAGTTGACTGATGTTGCCAAGCAGGAATTGAATGATAATGCCAGGCCTGCATATAAAGGCCCGGTCCCTGATCTTTCGCAATACAAGACGATATTTATCGGATCGCCTGTATGGTGGGGTGACTGGCCGATGATCATGTATACATTCTTTGAGTCAAATGCCTCTGATCTTGCAGGAAAAATCCTCATTCCCTTTTCTACACATGCAGGAAGCGGTCTGTCCGGATTTGATACAAAGCTGGCCGGTGCCTGTCCGAACAGTACTGTCGGAACCGGGCTTGCTATAAGCGGAGCGGATGCCCAAAACAATAAGGACAAGGTCAAAAATGATGTAGATCAGTGGCTTTCAGATCTGGGTTACTAAACAAATGAAGGTGGACTGATATGAAAGCTCTCAGGATGATAATAGATTCCATGATGATCATCATACTGCCACTCCTCATGGCATATTCTTTGGTAGGAGAATATCTGCATGAGGTGTTGGGGATCTGCATGTTTGCTTTGTTTATAGCCCACAATGTGATCAACAGGAAATGGTGGACGTCAGTTTTTAAAGGAAAGTACGACCTCAATAGAGTAATCTTTACAACAGTCAATGTGCTCTTAGCCTTGTATATGTTCATTCAACCGTTGAGCGGAATATTGATGTCGAAGTATGTTCTTAAAGGGATTACTATCAAAGGATACACCAGTCTTTTCAGAACAGTACATATGACAGGTGCTTATTGGGGATTCATACTGATGAGTTTTCACTTGGGCTTAAATGCAAGTGCCTTCGTATCTCCGACAAAAAAGCACATGAATAAGACTGCAATTATGATCATTACCGCCGTATTCTTACTTATCTCAGTGTACGGAGTTTATGCATTCGTTTCCCGCAGGATCGGAGACTATTTGACGTTGAAGACTATGTTCGCATTCTTTGATCCGAACTCATCAACAGCATTGTTTTTGATCGATTATGTTGCCGTTATGATACTTGTGGCAGTAGCAGCATTTTGGTTAAGGAAGTTAATACTGAAATGCTCAAAAAAGAAGGAAGGCAACACAACATGAAATATGTATTCATCCGGATATGATAACTATATACAGCCCTGGCGATTACGCAAGTGAACATAAGCCAGAAGAGTATATTAGGCGCAACCTTGAATCTGAATTGAGGAATCCCAATATTGCAAGACTTCTGTACTTGACTAGATCTATTGAGAAATTCGGAAGTGGATTTAAGAGAATCGACAGTCTCTGCAAAGATGCCGGCGTTAAGTATTCATATGAACGAACAAAAAACGGCTTCAAATTCATTCTTCATAGACCCAGATTTATAAGTGACACTCCTAATGTCACTTATGGAAAAGGAGAGGCATTAAACATTACGGAGCAGTCTGTGCTTGCCATATTAAAACAAGATCCTACAATATCTCGTGAAGATATTGCAGAGAAGGTGTCTAAGACGGTAAGAACTGTGCAGAGAGCATTAGTATCTTTGACGGAAAAAGGGTACATTAAGCGTGTCGGAGCAAAGAAAAACTCCACATGGGAAGTGTTGAAATAATGCAAGTCAATTAGCACTTACGATTTGTTTTAGTCGTAAGTCAAGTCGTAAGTGAAATAGCAGATTGCGGTTGATATCAATTGCAAAACCAATCGCAAATTTTTACGATTGATAGCGGGCCCAATTGTTGGTTCTACAGTTTAGGAAGGTATTATCCCACGGATAATTCTGGGATAAGAAAACAGAAATAATATGGTTATTTCCTTCAATTCCTGATAAAATAATCCCAATATCTTGTAACACAGTAAAGCGTGTAACACTACATGTTGTTACCCTAGACGAACTCGAATAGTCGCCAGTGATAAGAGGCAAATAGAATTATCCTGAAAGGGCAAAAGAGATTATCCTGACAGGTTAAGAAAA
>NZ_JAZVJO010000554.1:0-3159 GCF_059453735.1 Peribacillus sp.
AAAAGGATAATGCAGAATGATGTAGAATGTAAAGATATGAAAGATAAACCAACCATTTTTGTAGACGCTGATGCTTGTCCTGTAAAGGCGGAAACACTGAAAATTGCTAAGCGGTTTACTTTAACTGTCACCTTTGTTGCTTCATATAAAAATATGATGAATGAGCCAGAGGGACATTGGGTTTACGTAGATGCGGATAAGGAAGCGGCTGATTTGTATATCATCAACGCAGTAAAACAAGGTGATATTGCCATTACTGCTGATATTGGACTTGCTGGCACTTTGCTTGCTAAACGCGTTTATGTTCTTTCTCCCAGGGGAAAGGAATATACAGAAGACAATATTTATAACTTGTTGGATATGCGGTATCAATCTGCGAAACTTCGCAGACAAGGAAAGCATACCAAAGGACCCAAAGCATTTACGAAGGAAGACCGTATTCAATATACAGAAGAATTAATTAGAATTTTGTCGAATCATGCAGGAATTTCTGAGCTTTTATCGAATTGAACACTAAGTAAAAGTAAAAATTATTGCCGATCGTAAGGTGAAACTATGGCAAATGCCCGAATAGAAGACGAAAAGGTAAATCAAATTCGTGAAGCAGTAGATATCGTCGATTTGATCAGCGAGTACGTGCAGCTGAAGAAGCAGGGACGAAATTATTTTGGTCTTTGCCCTTTTCATTCAGAAAACAGTCCATCGTTTTCTGTATCTGCAGATAAACAGATTTTCCACTGTTTTGGGTGCGGTGCAGGTGGAAATGCTTACACCTTTTTAATGGACAAAGAAGGATATAGTTTTGTCGAAGCTGCAAAAGTTTTAGCGGAAAAAGGAAATATACCTCTGGATGTAGAAATTAATAATGAAGCATCCAGGCCTAATATGCCAGAAGGCTACAAACAAATGATAGAAGCACATGAACTATTGCGGAAATTCTATCACCATCTCCTTGTAAATACCAATGAAGGACAACAAGCTCTTGAGTATTTACTTCAAAGAGGATTGACTGAAGCAGTCATTGAAAAGTTTCAGATAGGGTTTGCATTTGATTCATGGGATTTTGTTTATAAGTTTTTGGTAAAAAGAGGCTTTTCTGAAGAAATACTAGAAAAAGCTGGATTGATTATTCCTCGTGAGAAAGATCAAAGTTATTTTGACCGATTCAGAAACCGAGTCATGTTCCCGATAACGGATCACCAGGGGAATACAATTGCATTTTCAGGCAGAGCACTAGGTGATGATGAGCCTAAATATCTGAATAGCCCCGAAACGCCTATTTTTAATAAAAGTGCCATTCTTTATAATTTTCATAAAGCCCGCTCTCATATCCGGAAAAAAGAACAAGTGGTGATTTTTGAAGGATTTGCAGATTGTATATCGGCTGTTCGTGCGGGGGTAGAACACTCAGTTGCTACGATGGGGACTTCTTTAACGGATCAACATGTACAGATCTTGAAACGGAATACGGATCAAATTCTGCTGTGTTATGATTCAGACTCTGCTGGACTGACTGCTGCTTACCGCGCATCAAACATGTTGAATGAACAAGGGTTTCAAGTAAAGGTCGCCCTTATGCCAGATAATTTAGACCCCGATGACTACATAAAGAAATATGGCGAGAAGAGCTTTAATTCTGAGGTAATAGGGGCCAGTTTAACGTATATGGCATTCCAAATGCATTATTTGCGCAGAGGAAAAAATTTAAATAATGAAGGAGATCGGATTGCATATATTGAAGAGGTATTAAAGAGGATTTCCAGGCTGTCAAATGCTGTGGAAAGAGACCTATACCTCCGCCAGCTTTCATCGGAATTTTCGTTATCGCTGGATGCATTAGAAGATCAAGCTCGACAAACCTTTATTACAGAACGTAAAACGGGGAATGTTCCTGAGCGGCCTTCACCGCAATTCTCCTTACGATACGAGCATAAATTAAAACCTGCCTACCATAATGCAGAAATTAAATTAATTGCCCATATGCTCAAAAGCCGGGAAATTACCTTTAAGGTACAGCAAATGCTTGGAACAAACACCTTAAATGTTGATGAACACCAAGCAATCATCACTTATTTATATGCTTTTTATGAGGAAGATCGGGAACCGGATACGAATTTATTTTTAACGTATTTAGCGGATCGAAATCTTAGAAGGATTGTATCTGAAATAGAAATGATGTCAGTAAATGAAGAAGTTGCTGATAAAGAACTGACAGATTATATAAATCAAGTGTTGAAATATCAAAAGATGTTAAAGATAAAAGAAAAAGAAGCAGAAGGAAAAGATGCAGAGCGCCGCAACGATTATGGCAGGGCGGCACAAATTGCCATGGAAATTATTCAACTGCGAAAGTTATTATAAGAATTATGGGTATTGTTGATAGTCTTGGAAGGAGGGGAACACATGGCTGAGAAACCAGCACGTTCCAAAGAGGTAGATACTGAATTAAATCTAGAACAAGTTAAAGAACAATTACTTGAACTAGGAAAGAAACGTGGTTCATTAACTCTGGAAAAAATTGCAGAGCGCATCGGAAGCTTTGAATTGGACTCTGATCAGATGGATGAGTTCTATGAGTTTTTAGGTGAAAATGGTGTTGAGGTCCTGACAGATGGTGATGAGGATGAAGATGAAGATGATCCGAATGTCAAGGAACTTCAGAAAGAAGAAGAATTCGATCTCAACGACTTAAGCGTCCCTCCAGGCGTAAAAATAAATGATCCTGTTCGGATGTACTTAAAAGAAATTGGCCGTGTCAATCTGCTTTCTGCTAAAGAAGAAATTGCTTTAGCTATGCGTATTGAAGAAGGTGACGAAGAGGCGAAGCGTCGTTTAGCCGAAGCTAACCTCCGTCTGGTAGTCAGTATTGCCAAACGCTATGTCGGGCGCGGTATGCTCTTCTTAGATTTAATTCAAGAAGGAAACATGGGTCTTATAAAAGCGGTTGAAAAATTTGATTACCGCAAAGGATATAAGTTCAGTACTTATGCTACTTGGTGGATTCGTCAGGCGATCACCAGAGCAATTGCGGATCAGGCAAGAACAATTCGTATACCTGTCCATATGGTTGAAACGATTAATAAATTAATTCGTGTTCAACGTCAGCTCTTACAAGATCTTGGGCGTGAGCCATCTCCAGAGGAGATTGCTGAAGATATG
>NZ_JAZVJO010000555.1:0-9916 GCF_059453735.1 Peribacillus sp.
TAAGAATTTGATCTGTTCCATTTTTCAACTCAGTAGCACCTGAATTAATTTGTCCGGAACCGTCTGCTCCAGTATTGAAACCGCTTGCAATTTCAGATAGCTGAGTAAGCAGACTCTTTGTATACGTGGCCGTTACTTTATTTGCTAATTGTGTTTGAATTCTTTCTGTGGCTGTTTTAGTCACTTGCGCGGCCATAAAATGTAAGCCTTCATTTTGAGTATACTTTAATTCTGGCTTTTGTGGATTGGCATCGAGAACAGTCGTCACTTTCTGTGAAAAGTCTTTTGGTACTTCAATGACCATATAATATTTAAGATCTTTTAATCCTTTTTCGGCTTTTTCAGAATCGACAAATTCAAAGCCAAGACTATTGTTGCTTTTTAACTCAGCAATTAAGTCATTCCCAACATTAATTGGTTCTCCCCCGGACATTCCCCCTTGATCTTGGTTGACGACTGCAACAGGAAGATTTGCTAGGTTATCGTATGGTCCCCATTTAGCAGTGAGGATAAGGGCCGCATATACAAACGGCACTAAAAGAATGGCGATGACTGCAATAATCCACCCTCGTCTGCCAGCAAATCCTCCCATTTCTGATTGCGAAGAATTCATATTTTTCCCCCTTTGTTATGATTACAAATATAAATGAATCATGATTCATTATGTTTGTATTCCTTATATATTCTGACAATAAATTGAAATTCCTTCTATTTTTCGGTAATAAAAAAATATTTTTAGGTATATTTAATCATTTTTTCTGAAAAAGCAGGTGGGAAAATAAAAAAAGGCGGATGAAATAGCTCATCCCCCTTTTCTATAATTATGCTTTTGATGCTTCAAGCTCAATGTTAATCGTTATTTGATCGCCGATTAGGACGCCGCCAGTTTCTAAAGCCGCATTGTAAGTCAATCCATAATCACTGCGGTTAATTTTTGTTTTGGCGCTGAAACCTGCTTTGGTATTACCCCAAGGATCTTTTCCTTCACCTTCGAATGTTACCTCGAATGTTTCAGGACGAGTGATATCTTTAATTGTCACATCGCCGATTACTTTATAGTCATCACCACTTACTTTAATAATCTCTGTAGCTTTGAATGTTATGTTTGGAAAGGATTCAACATCAAAGAAATCAGCTGCACGAAGATGATTATCACGGTCCTCATTTTTCGTATAGATACTTGCAGTATCAATGGTGAAATCAATAGCAGCTGTCGTTAAATCAGAAGAATCTGCTGTAATGTTAGCATCAAATTTCGCAAAGTTCCCACGTACTTTTGCAATCATCATATGTTTCACTGAAAATTCAACTAAACTATGATCTGCGTCTATTACCCATTTTTCTATTGTCATGTATATTCCTCCCAAAATTATTATCTTGAAATAAAATATATTTACTCCGAGATAAATGTTTATAATGTAAGTATATGTAATCGTTAATTAAAAGTCAACTACTTATTTTTAGTAAGTAGTTAAGGCATTTCATTTTAAGATTATGTGCAAAAAAAGCCTTTAATCACCATAGTGACTAAAGACTTTTTTGGTTAATTTTCTTTTTCACCTTCATACAATTTTGCCTTACTTGGCCAAAAGGCATAACGGCCGAGTAGTGCGGTAATCGCTGGGACGAGGAAAGGACGAACAATAAATGTATCCATCAAGACCCCAATTGACGTAATGAGTCCGAATTGAACGAGAACCTGGATCGGCACCGTCGTTAAGACTGCGAAGGTGGCGGCTAAGATGATACCGGCGGATGTAATCACTCCGCTCGTTTCACTTACCCCCTCTTTGATCGCTTGCTTAATTGGCATGATCTTTTTCTTCTTCCAAATGCTTGAGACCATGAAGATATTATAATCTTCGCCAAGTGCGACAAGGAAGACGAATGCGTAAAGCGGGATGGCTCCTTGTATCGCTTCGACACCCATGAAATTATGGAGTATAAACCACCCAAGACCAAGTGCGGCAGTATAAGATAGAATGACTGTACCCATTAGGTAAATCATTGCAGTGATGGATCGTAAATAAGCTAATAGCAGAAGCGCAATTAAGATAACAATTAGCGGAATGATGATGGTGCGATCTTTGTCACTCGTTACTTGGTTGTCATGCTGTGTTGCTGTTTGTCCACTGATCCAGACTTTATCCGAAGCTTTATTAACGTCAGCATCTGTTAAGGCTGATTCGGCAGCGGTTTTTATAGCAGGAATACTATCCATTGCTTCTAAAGAATATGGATTGATTGAAAATTTAACTGTATAGGCCTTCAAATCTTTGTTTGTTGCCCCTTCTTCAGGATCACTGACGGTCTCAACAATATCGATTTCTTTTAAGGCATCTGTAAGCGGGATATCTTTTCCTTCTGTATCAATGACGATTTTTGCAGGGGCCAATTCTCCTGGTGAATAGGCGTCAGAAATGACGGCAAAGCCCTCTCGAGAATCCATATCCTCTGGGAAAGAAGAGAGGATGTCATAGGTATATTTAACTTGTGTTGAATACGCACCCAGTATCCCAAATATAACAACGGAGATGATGACGACTGTCCATGGTTTTTTTATGACTAAATTGCCGATTTCATTTCCAATTTTGTTCGTTTTCTTCTGACGTTTAACGGGTTTCCCCGTTTTTTGAGCCCGTTCTTTTTCCATTTCAGGTGTACGCGGGATGATTGGGAAAAAGGAAGCTCGGCCAAAAACAGCTAGTATTGCCGGAACCAAGGTTAGGGCGGCTATGCCCATAATGAAGATTGATAAACTAAATGGGACAGCAAAACGGGTATATGCCCCATATTCGGCAACCAACAGAGTCAGCAGGGATATAACAATCGTTAAGCCGCTCATCGCAATGGCACCAGAAGAATCAGTAAAAGCATGCATCAGTGCTCTGCGTTTATTTTCTGTTTTCCTTAATTCGGTTCGGTAATGAGAAATTAGGAATAAACAATAATCAGTTCCTGCCCCGAATAAAAGCACGGTCATAATTGAAATGGATTGGGCATCTACAGTAATCCAGCCCTTATCCGCCATAAAACCAAGAATTGGACTGGTTAAAAGGTAGGCAAAGCCGACCCCGATTAACGGAATAATGGCAAGCAGGGGAGAACGATAGATCAGTAATAATAGAACAAGAACTAATAATACAGTTCCGATTAATAACGTTACGTCAGCACCTTTAAATAGCCCGGTTGCATCGACAGAAATGCCGACAGGACCAGTTGCACGAATAGAGAGTTCGCTTGAATCGGTGTCTTCTTTAAACGGATTGCCGATATCTTGTTTTTTTACTAACGCTTCAATTTCATTTAAATTTTTCTTCAGTTCTTCAGCTCCCGCATCTTCGGCAAAAAAGATGGTTTGAACAAGTGTAGTCCCATCCTCCGAAATGAACTCCTTAAGAGCTGGAAGTGGTACTTGGTCTATAGGAGGCAGAAAAGATTGGTTAGGCAGAGGATTTTTTGTAAGTTCAGCATTTAATGCTTGAACAGCCGCTAAATCTTTATCTGTTAAACCACCCTCGCGATGCCATGTGAGCAGAGCAGGTACACCAGATGAATTGGGAAATTCTTTTTCCATCAATTCATCTGCTTGCATAGAAGGTGCATCGCTCGGAAGGTCAACCGTTTTGTTTACTTCCTTTTCACCAACGGATGGTAAGGTGAAAGTTAGAATAGCAGTTAGAGCAATCCAAATACCAATTACGATCCATCTGCCTGATTTTCCTGTAATCATTCTGCTGAGTTTTTGTATAATCGATTCGTTCAAAAAAACACCTCATTCATTTTTTTTATTCATATATAAAAGATTATGTAAAAATGTGGTGAAAAAAGTTGATCCCTTTAATTATATATGAAGCGGTCAAAATCCCAAAAGTTTAATGTGCTATAGTTAGAATATATTCGGTAGAGGTGGAGTGAAGCTAGGTGTTGCATCTGATTAGGTGGGGGATGTTTTTCGGAGGTCTGTGTCTGCTGGGAATGGGAAACGCTCTCGCAGTTAAGGTGAAATTTCTAGGTTTGCATCCATGGGAAGTGTTGAACGTTGCTCTTTTTCAGCAGATCGGTTTGACCATTGGGAGCTGGTCTATCATAACCGGGCTATTCTTAGTTCTAATCACGTATATAGTAGATCGGAAATATATAAGTCTAGGAACCTTTCTGAATGCGATGTGCGTGGGAGTCATTATGGATTTTTTTCTCTGGTCTGGATTGTTACCAGAGTCGTCCGGTACTTGGACAGACTATTTCATTCTGCTGGCAGGAATTTTATTGGCTGGAATCGGTGGAGGGCTATACGTGGCTTCGAATCTCGGCGCAGGGCCGCGGGATGGGTTTATGTTGATTGTCTCAGAAAGAACAGGTATCTCAGTGAGTAGAGCAAGAATACTCGTTGAAAGCTTCATCCTCGTTTTTGGCTTTCTACTAGGAGGGCCTGTGTTCATTGCGACCTTTATCTATACCTTTATCCAAAGTCCTGTATTCCAAAAGTCACGAATTGTTTTCTCAGGACTTCTAGGAAAATGGATAGAGAGACGATCAATAACCAGTGCTATCCAAAAATAAAAAAGCTTTGAAGCAGGATCTTCCTGACTTCAAAGCTCTTTTTTTATAGATTGAAATATTTTTCTAAACCATTGAACATTCCAGCAGCTGCCTTAGTCTGATACTCGTCTGTGGCAATGATTTTTTCTTCAGTTGGATTGGAGATAAATCCAAGCTCAACTAGAATGGAGGCCTGTTTATTCGTACGGATGACTTGGAAGTTTCCTTCTTTGACACCACGACTTTTCATACCTGTGGCTTTGATCACTTCTTCTTGAATACATTTTGCCAACTCGTATTCATTCACATTCGTTTTGTAATAGAATGTATCCACACCATTAGCTGTTTTATTCGTACTTGCATTGTAATGAATACTAATAAATACATCAGCCTTGTATTTTTCGCTGATTTCAGCTCGTTTGGTAAGAGAAGGATACGTATCACCTGTTCGTGTCATAATGACAGTCGCGCCGGCATCCTCTAATTTGGATTGCAGCTTTTTAGCCGTTTTTAACGTGAGCGTTTTTTCATTATTATTTTTCCCACTTGCCCCAGGGTCTGTCCCACCGTGGCCAGGATCAAGTACGATCACTTTACCACTTACGCCTCTGACAGGTTCTTCATCAGATAAATACTTCATTGAAGCCCAACCAATAACTCCGGCAGTGGTTAGTACTTTACCCCAGTTGTCATGGTTTACTTCAAGTAAGGTTACTTCTTCATTTTTTTTAACGGTTGTTAACACCTTAGCTGTTGTATTGGCTGCTTTACGGATATTCAACCCATTGGAGGTTACATAGTATACTTCTGAATCAACATCCGGTTCAGTAGAATCCTCCGCTGGTTTTGCATTTTCAACAGGATCCTTTTTAACAGGTGCTTTCTTTGTTAAGTAAGACGTTACGGCCCAGCCGCTTTTCCCAGATGCTGTTTTTAAGCTGGCCCACTTGCCGCTGATCTTACTAACGGTTACTTTAGCATTTTTCTTCACAGATGTAACAACTGTACCGGAAGTAGATGCTGATTTTCTAATATTAAGTGTTGAAGCGGTAACGTAATAGACTGTATTCGTAGCTTCCGATTTTACAGCTGTTACGGGTTTTTTAGTGGTTATGTATGATTTTGAAACCCAGCCTGTTTTCTTAGTGGAAGGAACATACACTTTATACCATGTGCCGCTTGTGGATTTGATATTGACGAGTAAGCCCTTTTTTAAGGTCGCCATGGTTTTGCTGCTCGTGGATGCAGATGACCGCAGGTTCAAAGTCGTAGCTGTTACATAGCCATTCTTTGTTGCAGAAGTAGACGCTGCTTTAGCAGTCTTTACTTTGGTCAAGTACTTAGATGAGACCCATCCGGAGGTCTTACCATAAGGAATTTTGCTCCAGCCGCTCTTTTCCTGAGAAATCGTCACGGTGTTCCCTTTTTTTAGTGCGCCTAACTTTTTAGCACTTGTACTCGCTTTAGCCCGGACGTTAAGGGAACTTGCATTAACCTGTGCTTTTACCGTGGCAGCTGCCGATACTGACTCAGCAGGATTCACAAATGTGAATAGTGATAAGAAGAGTACCGTGGCTAACAATAGAGATCCTAATCTTTTTTTCATGCTGTTCGCCGCCTTACATAAAAGTATTTTTTCCGAAACCCATTTTTTGCCTAGTATAATAATAAACTATTTTTTTACATAAAAGACAAAAAAACTAAAATTAATCTAAAAAAGGAATAATATAACACTATTTCGACAGAAAAATAGCAAACTATGCTAAATACAGGTACCAATAGTATCGGTCGAAATGTCGTTAGTTGAATAGATTTTTCTTTATATGAGCCTTTTATACTATCTATAGGAAATATTTACCTTTATTTTGAAAAGGAATATTTTTCTTAAATTGAGGAATATTACTGGATGTAAATTGAAAAGGAGGAAGGAAATTGATAAACGAAAACGAGAAAAATAAAAAACGAGCAGATAATGAAAATGAAGAAACATTAACCAACAGACAGGGACATCCGGTCACCAATAATCAGAACATGCGGACCGTTGGAAATCGCGGGCCCACTACATTAGAGAATTATGATTTTTTAGAAAAAATCAGTCACTTTGACCGGGAAAGGATTCCAGAAAGGGTCGTTCATGCACGTGGGGCTGGTGCTCACGGGTATTTTACAGCAACAGGAAAAGCTGGGGACGAGCCTGTTTCGACCTATACGCGTGCAAAGTTATTCCAAGAAGAAGGGAAGCAAACTCCGCTTTTCGTTCGTTTCTCTTCGGTTATTCATGGAGGAACCTCTCCAGAAACGCTGCGTGATCCACGTGGATTTGCGGTGAAATTTTATACTGAGGACGGCAATTGGGATTTGGTCGGAAACAATTTGAAAATATTCTTTATCCGTGATGCGATTAAGTTCCCAGATCTTATCCATGCATTTAAACCGGATCCTGTCACCAATATTCAGGATGGAAAGCGAATATTTGATTTTTGCTCTAGTTCACCGGAAACCTTCCATATGATTACGTTCTTATTTTCTCCATGGGGAATACCAGCTAACTACCGTATGATGCAAGGATCAGGTGTGAATACCTATAAATGGGTGAATGAAGAGGGGAAGGCTGTTCTTGTTAAGTATCACTGGGAACCGAAGCAAGGAATTAAGAACCTGACACAAGACGAAGCGGATAAAATTCAAGCTACCAACTTTAACCATGCGACACAGGATTTATATGAAGCCATTCAAAAGGGAGATTTCCCGGAATGGGATTTGTTTGTTCAAATTATGAGTGATGACGACCACCCAGAGTTGGACTTTGATCCGTTGGATGATACGAAACTTTGGCCAAATGATACATTCCCATGGAGGCATGTTGGGACCATGACGCTGAACAAAAATCCCGAGGATTATTTTACTGAAGTGGAACAAGTTGCTTTTGGAACAGGGGTACTGGTTGACGGGCTTGATTTCTCAGATGATAAGATGCTGCAAGGCCGGACCTTCTCCTATTCAGATACACAACGGTACCGTGTTGGTCCCAATTATCTGCAGCTTCCAATTAATGCACCCAATAAAAGGGTGGCAACGAACCAACGCGGCGGACAAATGCAATATAAAGTAGATTTAGGTGAAAATCAAAATCCTCATATAAATTATGAGCCTTCTACCATTGATGGGTTAAAGGAAGCGAAACCTACTGGTAAGGAATACACACCTTTTATTGAAGGACATTTGGTTCGAGAGTCCATTGATCGTCCAAGTAATACGAAACAAGCTGGTGAAACGTTCCGTAATTTTGAGGAATGGGAGAGAGAAGAATTAATTGCTAACTTAGTTAGTGCACTAGGACCTGCTGATCAGCGGGTTCAAGAGAAAATGATTGCACTTGCGGAAGAAGCAGATGAAGAGTATGGCCGCCGCTTAAGAGAAGGGCTTGCCAATGCACCTAAAGACGAAACAGAGCACTCAAAACCAATCAGCTCCAAAGAAGGTAATGATGCGCCTGAAGAAGCCGTAGAAAAAAGTCATGACGCTGAACCATATTAAGAATCAAAAGCAAATTTCCTCTTGAAGGAAATTTGCTTTTTTTAGATTATCAATGGTATTGTCAGCGATAATCAATTAAACTGTATACCAATAATGTAATATAAGACTTTTCTCTTTAAGGAGATGAATAAATGATTAAGCTTTTATCCGCTCTTTTCCTTCCTTGCTTATTAGTGATGCTTTTCTCTAGAGTTACCTATAACCGCTATGTGGGACTGAGTTTAACTGTTGCTTTAATCGCAGCTTCAGCCTATAAAGGCTATACCCATGCCTGGTGGCTGGTTATTGTTGATGCTTTGTCGTTAACAGTTGGTTTTTACCTCTCTACAAGAATGATGAAACGTACTGTGAAGAGCGCCTGAAAAGGTGCTTTTTTTGATTTATTGAGCTGTATCTACTAAATGAAAAACGAATAAACGTTCGCTTTTATATGGTTTGTTTTTTATGCTTTGTGGTAGAATGAGTATAGAAGTATTTGTAAAAGGGTTATAAATAAAGAGGGTGCAGCTTCTGGTAGTAGAGGGAGTTTCCTTTATATATAGTATAGAAGTTAAACAAGAAAATCCCGTTTAGGAGGGTACTAGGTGAAGGATAAATTCGAATTGGTTTCAAAATATACTCCGCAGGGAGATCAGCCGCTGGCTATACAGGAACTTGTAAAAGGGATTAACGAAGGCAAGCGATACCAAACCCTTCTCGGTGCAACTGGTACAGGAAAAACATTCACAGTTTCTAATGTAATTAAAGAGATAAACAAACCAACACTGGTTATTGCTCACAATAAGACATTAGCAGGACAGCTGTACAGTGAGTTTAAGGAATTCTTTCCTGAAAACGCGGTTGAGTATTTTGTCAGTTACTACGATTACTATCAGCCTGAAGCATATGTTCCTTCTACGGATACATTTATTGAAAAAGATGCGAGCATCAATGATGAGATTGATAAGCTCAGGCACTCTGCAACGTCTTCACTATTTGAACGTCAAGATGTCATCATTATTGCCAGTGTTTCTTGTATATACGGCCTCGGTTCACCAGAGGAATACAAGGAAATGCTTGTCTCTCTGCGAACTGGCTTAGAAATTGACCGGAATACCTTACTGCATAAACTGGTAGATATTCAATACGAACGAAATGATATTGCCTTTCAACGGGGGACTTTTAGAGTGCGTGGAGATGTTGTTGAGATTTTTCCGGCATCTCGTGACGAACAATGCGTGCGGATTGAATTTTTTGGTGATGAGATTGATCGTATTCGTGAAGTAAATGCGTTAACAGGAGAAATTACAGGCGAACGAGATCATATTGCTATTTTCCCAGCTTCCCATTTCGTGACACGAGAAGAAAAACTGAAAGTGGCTATAAAAAATATTGAAGCTGAGCTCGAAGAACGACTAAGTGAATTACGTGAGAATGATAAACTTCTCGAGGCACAGCGTTTAGAGCAGCGGACTCGTTATGACTTGGAAATGATGGCTGAGATGGGCTTTTGTTCTGGCATTGAAAACTATTCGCGCCATCTTACCTTACGACCGCCTGGATCAACACCGTATACGTTAATTGATTATTTACCAAAGGACTTCCTGCTCGTTGTGGATGAGTCCCATGTGTCCTTGCCGCAAATAAGGGGAATGTTTAATGGTGATCAGGCACGTAAACAGGTCCTAGTTGACCATGGTTTTCGGCTTCCATCTGCAAAAGACAATCGACCGCTTCGTTTTGAAGAGTTTGAGCAGAAAGTCAGCCAAGCTATTTTTGTCTCTGCTACCCCTGGTCCATATGAGCTCGAGCATACACCGGAAATGGTTGAACAAATTATTCGGCCGACAGGGCTCCT
>NZ_JAZVJO010000556.1:0-5062 GCF_059453735.1 Peribacillus sp.
GGATCTAGTCAGCGATATTTTTTCTGGTAAAGCAATCATCCTTTTTCATGGTTATGATCGGCTTTATTCTGTTGGAATTTCCAATCGGCCTCAACGTACACCTGAGGATACGGCAACAGAAACGACGATAAAGGGACCAAGAGATAATTTCATAGAAGATGTAATTATCAATTCCGCTTTAATTCGAAAAAGACTGCGTTCTAAATCGCTACAAAACGAGCAGTTTGAAGTAGGTCGACGTTCTTTAACAAAGGTTTCACTGTTATATGTAAAGGATGCAGCAAATCCAGAAATTGTGAAAGGGATTGTAGAAAAAATTAAACAGATTGATGTCGATGGTATATACAGCGGCAATCAGCTGATGGAATTGATTGAAAAACCAGCACCTCTATTTCCGAGATATGATTATACCGGAAGACCTGATACTGCTGTTCAATCTCTTTTAAAAGGACGAATTATCCTATTAATTGATGGCATTTCCTATGCAATCATTACTCCTGCTAACTTATTTTTACTCTTAAAAACGGGAGAAGATAATGAATATAACAGTGTTTTTGCTTCCTTTGAACGATTACTAAGAATCTTTGGTATCTTTGTTGCCGCCCTATTGCCTGGTTTTTGGGTGGCCGTGACGACCTTTCACCAAGACCAAATTCCGCTCATCTTACTCGCCACCGTTGTAGAGGCTAGAAGAGGCCTACCGCTTCCTTCTTCATTAGAGGCCATTGTTATGGTCATCATGTTTGAAATATTCCGAGAAGCTGGCATGCGTCTCCCACCAAGCATCGGTACCACCTTAAGTGTTCTCGGCGGCTTGATTATAGGTGATGCAGCCATCCGTTCTGGTCTAACAAGCCCGGCTATGCTTGTCGTCATTTCCGGTTCTATTGTCGCTACCTTTACCTTGGTTAATCAGTCATTAATTGGGGCGATAAGTGTCCTCCGACTGTTTACGATTTTATTTGCTTCCTTTTTAGGCTTATTTGGATACTTTTTTTCACTTCTATTCATTTTGATTCATTTGAGTAATATGAGGACATTCGGAATTCCTTATTTAGACTTTACAGCTAATTTAAATTTGAAAAACTTATTAAGAGAAATGCTTCGCCTGCCTGCTAAACAAATCAAAAGCAGACCTTCTATGTTTTCTCCAGAAGATAAAAGGCCTCAGGGGGACGGTGAACAGTGAAAAAATCAGTTAAATACCTATCCATCATTCTTTGCACCCTAATTCTTTCAGGATGTTGGGATACTACTGAACCCGAGCGTCTTGTGTACGCAACTGGTATGGGCATAGATTATAAAGATGGTGAGATTGTCGTGTTTTTACAAATTATGAATATGAGCGGCTTAGCCAAAACAGAAGGCGGAAGTTCAATTCCAAATCGAGTAGATGTCGGTCGTGCTGCTGGAAAAACACTTGATGAAGCAATTTTCAACTTGTACCACACCTCAGATCGGCGAATATATTGGGGCCATTTATCATTTATCATTTTTTCTGAAAAAGCGTTAAAAAATGATTTATTAAGACCCGCTACTGATTTTCTTGATCGTTACCGAGAGACCAGATATAGAATATTCTATTACGCAACTAAAGAAGAGCTTAAAGAAGCGATGAAAATCGGTCCAATCGAGAGCGTCTCAATGGCTTTCTCTAGGCTGAGTGACCCAGAGGGTAATTTTAAACAGAGTTCATTGATTCAGCCTCTTGATTTAAGAGAACTCATCATTAGACTTGATGAACCAAGTCATGTAGCTGCACTGCCTGTTATAAAAATCACTAAGCAATGGTTTGGAGAAAAGGAATCGAGAAAGAATATATTAATTCAGGATGTAGCTGTAGTCTCAAAAAAGAAATACTATGGAATATTTCCAAAAGATAAAATTGGCGGAACCCGGCTCATATTTAAAGACTTTACGCGAGATAATATTGATCTTTTTAAAGGTACAGATAAAGTAATTACTGCGGTGGTTTATGATAAAAAAGAAAAAGTCATTCCTATTGTTAGAGGCGATGAAGTCAAATTCAAAATCAAATTGAGGCTAAAAGCGAATATTGAATTAGTGAAACAACCAACCAAGATGAATGACTTTGAGAAGGAAATTAGAAAAGTATTAAAGAATGAAATCAAAACCAGCTATAAATATGGGGCAAGTAAAGGGGTTGATGTATTTCACTTATCCGAAATACTATATAGAGAGCATAATAAAACATGGAAAAAAATCGAAAAGGACGGTCGAATTCCCTTAACAAAGGATCTCATTGATTCGATAGATATTAACGTAACCCTTCAAAACTCAGGAAAAGATAAGTTAACTCCTGTTTTTGAATAAAAAAAGCTCAAGAACAGCCAACCACTCTTGGCTTCTTGAGCTTTTCATTTATCCCATAATATGATAACCGGAATCTACATGCAGATTTTCACCTGTTATGCCTCTAGCCATCTCACTGAAAAGGAATACGGCTGTATCGCCGACTTCTTCTGGTGTAGTTGTTCTGCGAAGCGGTGCTTCTTCTTCAATCTGATGGAGAATTGAATTAAAGTCACTGACTCCTTTGGCTGATAATGTACGTATAGGACCAGCTGAGATTGAATTCACGCGAATTCCTAACGGTCCTAGATCATTGGCCAGATAGCGGACACTCATTTCAAGCGATGCTTTAGCTACTCCCATAATGTTGTAATTAGGCAGTACGCGTTCTCCGCCAAGATAAGACATCGTAATAATACTTCCGCCTTCAGTCATAAGGTCTTTTGCTGCTTTGGCTACGGCCGTTAACGAATATGAACTAATGTTATGAGCAAGCATGAATCCTTCACGCGTTACATTCATATACTCGCCATTGAGCTCTTCCTTATTGGCAAACGCCACACAGTGTGCAACCCCATGAATGATCCCGACCTGTTGCTTGATAGAAGCAAAACACGTTTCAATATCTTCATCCTTTGAGACATCACATTGTAAAACAAGTGCATTGTCTTCAAGTGTTGCTGCTAATTCCCGAACGCTGCGTTCAGTCCGGTCACGGCCATATGTAAAGATTATTTTAGCTCCAAATGCATGAAGGGAGCGGGCAACTCCCCAAGCAATACTGCGTTTATTAGCTACGCCCATAACGACAAATGTCTTACCTTGTAAAGAAAGAGTCATGAATTAGTCCTCCTGATTGATACGAGTTATTAGTACCTAGTAATAAAAGTATAACAAATCTTTGGAATCATGGAAAGCATCTTTCAACATGCGTCTAAAGTAAATAACTCATAAACAACGTGGCTAAGCCGAAATAGATTAAAATACTAATAATGTCATTAATCGTCGTAATAAACGGTCCAGAAGCTACAGCTGGATCGATGTTCATTTTATGCATCATTAGCGGAATCAATGATCCTGCCAATGTTGCAATAATCAATGTTAAAAATATGGAGATTCCAACGAGTAGACCCAGCAGTAAATCATGATGCCAAAAGAAGATAATAACCGTAATTAAAATACCGCAGATAGACCCTGTAATTAATCCAGTTCCTGCCTCACGGATAATTAGCTTCCATTTACTCTCATTCTCTAAATCACCCGTCGCAATCCCCCGTACAGCAACCGCCAAAGCCTGTGTACCGGTATTTCCGGCCATCCCTCCGATAAGCGGTATAAATACAGCTAGAATTGCTTTTTGACTAAGCGTTTCTTCAAATCTGCCGATTAGACTAGCAGTAAACATGCCCAGGAATAACAAGATAATCAGCCATGGAAGACGTTTACTCGCAGCCGTGAACGAATTTTTTTCCACACGGTCTAAATCTGATACACCTGCCAGTTTGGAATAATCATCTGAAGCTTCTTCTTCCATGACGTCCATGATATCATCTACTGTAATAATACCTAATAGGCGCTGTTCAAAATCAACTACAGGCACTGCAAGGAAATTATAATCTCGCATAGTACGTGCGACATTTTCCTGATCTTCCGTTACTGAAACAAATTGAATTCGATCTTGCATAATATCAGCAATCATAGTTTCATCATCAGCAACAAGTAAATCACGAAGTGTCAAAACACCAACAAGCTTCGCCTGATCATCAATTACATAAAGGTAATAAATCATTTCCGCTTTTGGGGCTTCTTTTTTTAGTATATACATCGCAGAACGCGCTGTTTGGTTAGCTTCGATGGCTACGAATTCAGTGGTCATAATACTGCCAGCTGTATATTCTTCATAGCTCAATAACTCTTTTAATTCGACGGCCGAATCATGATTCATAATGGTCAAGTAGCTGCCGGCTTGTTCCTGACCCAGCTCGTTTAAGACATCCGCTGCATCATCGGCATACATTTCTGAAAGCATATCTGCTGCATAAGCTGGAACCATTTCAGAAAGCAGGTTTTCATATTCGGCTTCCTCATTTTCAATGTGTTCAAATATGGTTGCCATTTCTTCTGGAGACAGAAACAGATAAACCTTTGATCGAAGTTCTTTCTCCAAACTTGAATAAAAGAGGGCTTGATCATAAGGATGAAGCTCAATAAATTCTTCTCGGAATCCTTGTAGATTGTCTGAATATAAGGCTTCCTTCATTTTCTCTCGTTGAAGGTTTTCTTCCTCCATTGGTGCTGTCATACAATAGCCCCCTTTCGTATTAGTTATAAATTCTTTCCTTTCATGTAAAGTAGCTGCATGGTAGATAATAAGATAAAGTAAATATAAGGATGTGAACTATGCATATCGATATTATTGGTGACATTCATGGCTGTTATAATGAATTTACCCAATTAACGAAACAATTAGGCTACTCATGGGAAAAAGGGTATCCTATACATCCAAACGGCAGAAAATTAGGCTTTGTCGGAGACCTCACAGACCGTGGAGCACAATCTCTTGAAGTCGTAAAAACCGTATATAATCTTGTCCATAGTAACCATGCTTATTATTCTCCCGGTAACCATTGCAATAAGTTGTACCGTTACTTTCTTGGCAACAAAGTTCAGCACTCTCATGGTCTTGAAACAACCGTTGCAGAATATGAGAACCTGCCGATTGATCAACAGAAAAAGATTAAAAAGCAAT
>NZ_JAZVJO010000557.1:0-7479 GCF_059453735.1 Peribacillus sp.
TCTGCGCGGATCGGGGTTATCCAGAATGTGTATCTAAAAGGACGTCGAGCCGAATGATTTTGAGTTTGGGCAGAATCATGCAGAGTTCAGGCTGAATGAACGAGGATTTAGCGGATCTGATGCCAATCGTCCGCTTTAAATGAAGAGATTTACGAGAAAGCCTGGCTATTTAGGCAGAAAAAGGGAAAAATTAAGGGCCAAGATGTTATTTTATGAAGGCGTTTCTGCGCGGACCGGGGTTATCCAGAACGTGTATCTAAAAGGGTGTCGGGTCGAATCTTTTGGTGAAAGGGCGGAATGATCTTGACTATGGGCCGAATAAAATGCCGGAAGGGGCGTATGTTTCTCACTTAAGGACGAATGACAGAGGATTAAGTGGATTTAATGCCAATCTCGGTGATTTAACTCGGTGGATTTACCAATATATGCTGAGTTTTTAAAAATTCAGATGTAGATATACATTCATATAAATAAAAAAACGCTCTCCACACAAGATCAATGATCTTTTGGGAGAGCATTTTTTATTTGACTAATGGGCCGCCTAATTCTTTAATTGTACTGGCTACATTTGAAAATTGTTTGAAGTTTTCATTGAATTTTTGTGCTAGTTCGATGGCCTTAGCTTTATAGGCATCTTTGTCTTCCCATGTTCGTGTAGGCTGGAGTACTTCGTCTGGAACGCCGGGCACGTGTAGTGGAATATCAAAGCCAAATACTTCGTCCTTGATGGTTTCGACGTTGGTTAATTCTCCTTCTAGTGCTGCCTGTACCATGGCTCTTGTATAAGCAAGCTTCATTCGGCTGCCGACGCCGTACTCGCCGCCAGTCCAACCTGTATTGACGAGGAATACTTTTGCGCTGTGTTCATCAATTTTTTCGCCGAGCATTTCTGCATAGCGGACTGCAGGAAGCGGTAGGAATGGTGAACCAAAGCAAGTGGAGAACGTAGCTTCGGGGGAGGTGATGCCTCTCTCCGTTCCAGCTAATTTACTCGTATAGCCGCTTAAGAAATGGAACATGGCTTGTTCTTTCGTTAGTTTACTGATAGGAGGCAATACGCCTGATGCATCAGCAGTTAGGTAGATAATCGTTGTTGGGTGACCTGCAACACTTGGATCAACGATATTATCAATCGATTGTATTTGGTAGGCAGCACGTGTATTTTCAGTCAAGGCACTGCTGTCATAATCCGCAATGCGGGTATCTGGATGAAGAACTACATTCTCAAGAACGGCACCAAAACGAATGGCGTCAAAGATTTGAGGTTCTTTTTCACGAGATAAATTGATGCATTTTGCATAGCAGCCGCCTTCGATGTTGAAAACGCCATTTGAAGACCAGCCATGCTCATCATCACCAATTAATTTTCGGTTGGAGTCTGCAGATAATGTAGTCTTGCCAGTTCCTGATAAACCAAAGAATAAAGCGACGTCGCCTTCTCTGCCGACATTGGCTGAACAATGCATTGGAAGAATCCCTTTTTCAGGAAGAAGATAGTTCATTACTGAGAAAATAGATTTTTTCATTTCTCCTGCGTATTCAGTACCGCCGATTAATACCGTCCTGCGTTCAAAAGAAATAATAATAAACGTTTCTGACTGTGTACCGTCTACGGCTGGATCTGCTTTAAAGTTTGGTGCTGATATAACCGTGAATTCTGATAAATGATCTTGAAGTTCTTCTTCATTTGGCCGAATAAATAATTGATGGGCAAACAGATTATGCCAAGCGTATTCGTTAATTATTTGAATGGGTAATTGATGTTGTTTATCTGCACCTGCAAAGCCTTTGAAAACAAATACTTCATCTTTTTGTTTTAAATACTGCAGGACTTTATCGTATAACTTTGCAAATACTTCACTAGAAATCGGTTGGTTTACAGTACCCCAATCAATCTTTTCATGAACAGCTTTTTCATCTACTATATATTTATCCTTAGGAGAACGTCCTGTGTATTTTCCGGTTTCAGCTTTTACAGCTCCTGTTGACGTGAGCTGCCCTTCGTTGCGGCTTAAAACTTTTTCAACTAATTGAGGTACAGAAAGCTGCACATGTATGTTGTTACCGGATAATAATTGGTGTAACTCATTTGAGATATCAAGCGTATTCATATAGGAGATACCTACCTTTTTTTGAATTTATAATCAATTTATAAATAGTATAACACATTAGTTTTAATAGTCTATACTATTTGTTTTGTTTCTTGTATTTTCTGAGAGGAAAAGGTTTTAATTGGTGAAATTTATTGAAAGGATCTATAGGCTATATGCCTTTTACTCCATTTTTCCTTTGCACTATGACATTATGTGAGGATAGTGGAAAATAGAAACTTTTTCTTCTGAATAGGAAATAAGTATTGACAGAATTTGTAGAATTACGTTATGATTTTAAATTGTACGGATTCTCTTATCCCGAGATGGTGGAGGGCCAGGCCCAATGAAACCCAGCAACCTGCTAGAATGTTTGATTTTGATAAAACAATAAATTGCTTTAATCAGCAATTGTTTGCAAAATCATTTTAGTGTTGGTGCTAACCTGAGCAAGGTAAAAAAACCCTTGAACGATAAGAGTGAAAGGATCATTTCGAGACAACAAACCTTTCCTCAAAAACTAGGAAGGGTTTTTATGCGTTTAATCATTCTTTTTTACTATGAATGATTCGCATCAACCTTTCTGCTTCTATTATATAATACCAACTGGGAATGAGTTTCGTCTAACAAAATGGGAAAGATAATGTGAATGGCTGCCATTCCTTTTCTTAGCCTGAACATTTGAGGAGGCAAAAGAATGTCAAAGAAACGTCGTTTATTTACTTCTGAGTCTGTGACAGAAGGACATCCGGATAAAATTTGTGATCAGATTTCAGATTCAATCTTGGATGCTATCCTAGCTAAGGATGCAAATGCACGTGTTGCATGTGAAACATCGGTTACAACTGGTTTAGTTTTAGTTGCTGGTGAAATTACTACTTCTACCTATGTAGATATTCCAAGAATCGTGCGTGATACAATTGCTGGTATTGGATACACACGCGCAAAATATGGTTTTGATGCTGAAACATGTGCTGTATTAAGTTCGATTGATGAACAGTCAGCAGATATTGCTGCTGGAGTCGATGAAGCTCTTGAATCTCGTGAAGGCCAAATGACTGATGATCAAATTAATGCAATCGGTGCTGGAGATCAGGGATTGATGTTTGGGTTTGCTTGTAACGAAACAGAAGAACTTATGCCGTTGCCTATTTCATTGGCTCATAAGCTTTCTCGTCGTCTAGCAGAAGTCCGTAAAAATGGAACGTTAGAGTACCTTCGTCCAGATGGTAAAACACAGGTAACGATTGAGTATGATGAAAATAACAAGCCGGTCCGTGTAGATACCATTGTTATTTCGACTCAACATAGTCCTGATGTTACATTGGAACAAATTCAACGTGATTTAAAAGAACATGTCATTAATGTGGTAGTGCCTAGCGGGTTAATTGATGATGAAACAAAATATTTCATTAATCCGACTGGCCGTTTCGTCATTGGAGGACCACAAGGTGATGCAGGTCTGACAGGACGGAAAATTATTGTTGATACGTACGGTGGATATGCTCGTCATGGCGGCGGCGCATTCTCTGGTAAAGATCCGACAAAAGTGGATCGTTCAGCTGCGTATGCTGCGCGGTATGTAGCGAAGAATTTAGTGGCAGCGGGTCTGGCTGACAAAGTAGAAGTACAGCTTGCTTACGCTATCGGTGTAGCTAAGCCGGTTTCAATCGCTGTTGATACATTCGGTACAGGAAAAGTGGATGAAGATATTTTAGTGGACTTAGTCAGTGCGAACTTTGATCTTCGCCCTGCTGGAATTATTAAAATGCTCGATCTTCGTAGACCGATTTATAAACAAACTGCAGCGTATGGACATTTTGGCCGTACGGATGTCGATCTTCCTTGGGAACGTACAGACAAGGCAGCTTCTTTAAAAGAACAAGCAAAAGCATAAACAAAAAAAGAAGTCTTACCTAGGTAAGATTTCTTTTTTTTGCATTATCCTGCTTTTCTGAATCAATACTAGAACAATCAAGCTCTTATATGTAATGAATTCATATCTTATTCTAGTGGAGCAGTGTATTTATAATATTGGCCCTTTTCGGCATATTCGGTTACTATACGCTCCATATCATGTTTGTCCTCTTCGGTTAGCTCGCGGATGACTTTAGCCGGTCTTCCGAATGCCAACGTGTTAGGTGGAATCACTTTCCCTTGAGGGACCAAACTGCCGGCTCCTATAAATGCACCCTCACCGATTTCAGCTTTATCAAGAATGATCGAGCCCATTCCGATAAGTGCACCTTTCCTAACTTTACAGCTATGAAGAATAACTTGATGTCCAATCGTCACTTCATCTTCAATAATCAGAGGATTATTAGGGCTTTGGTGTAAAATACTATTATCCTGTATGTTAACTTTTTTTCCGATAATGGTTGGAGCAACATCCCCTCGAATGACGGAGTTGAACCAAATGGTTGATTCAGCATCAATGGTAACATCACCTGTTATAATTGTATTCTCAGCAAGATAAACGCTTTCAGCAATTTGAGGTATTTTGTTTTTATATGGGTAAACTGGCATATTTAAAACAAATCCTTTCCGAAATCGACATTTTTTATGTATTATTTGTATTATAAAGGACGAAAACCTATTTGGAAAAAAATACACCTTGAAAATGATAGGGGGGACATCATATGTGGAAATGGGAGGCTGAAGGAAGCCCGAAAGCTGTAATTGTTATGGTACATGGAGCAATGGAACATCATGGCCGATATAAATGGCTGTCACAAATGTGGCGCTCTGCTGGGTATCATGTTATTATGGGGGACCTTCCAGGCCAAGGAATGACAACAAGAGCCTATCGAGGACATATTAATTCATTTGAACAGTACTTAAATGAGGTCAGGACTTGGATTGAAGAGGCATATGAATATGCGCTTCCAGTCTTCCTGCTGGGACATAGCATGGGAGGCCTGATTGCTATTAGACTTTTACAAGAAGATGAATTGGAAATAGCCGGCGTCATTCTTTCTTCACCTTGTTTAGGACTGATGGCTCAGCCGCCTAAGCTCCTCGGTGCGGCTTCAATTGGGTTAAATATTGCGTTGCCTAAATTAAGAATTGATGCGGGTCTCAAGCCTGAACTAGTTACGAGAAATTTAGAAATCCAGGAAGAAGATCTCAACGATTCATTATATGTTACGAAGGTTTCCGTTCGCTGGTATCGTGAACTACTGGGTGCAATTAAGGAGGCCTTTGAGGATATTCCGGAATTTCAGGATGTTCCAATGCTATTAATGCAGGGTGGAGACGATAAGATAGTTGACAAGCGCCCCGTCAGAGAATGGTTTAATTATAATCAATGCAGTGAAAAGCAATATAAAGAATGGCACGGACTTTATCATGAGATTTTTAATGAACCAGAAAGAAACGATGTATTCACCTATGCGCTTAGTTTTGTGGAAACCCGCCTGAAGACGCTGGGATACGTAGTTCAATGAAAAGAAGCTGCCTAAATTTGGCAGCTTCTTTTTAATCTATATTTTTTCTATAGCAAGGATAAATGGGGGGTCGTTCACTTGATTTATAAACTGGTATTGCAAGACATGTGCACGATGCTGAGATAACGCTGCGGCGTATTCGAGTAGATGGTCGCGTTCTTCAGCACCCCCAGGATGACCATGATAAATAACGAGGACAATCATTCCGCCTGGAGCCATAATATCAAGGAGCTGTTCTACACTTGAAATAGTCGTTTCAAAATGTGTGATAATTGACTTGTCGCCGCCAGGAAGATAACCAAGATTAAAAATGGCAGCTTTTATTTGACCGTGGTGTTTCTCGGGAATACGATAGGTCACTTGTTCATGTCCAGCAGTAAATAATGTGCATCGTTCGGTTACCTGCTCGGATGCTAGTTTTTTCTTCGTTTGATCAATCGCAGCTTGCTGAATGTCAAACCCATAAACATGCCCTTCTTCACCGACCAGATTTGCAAGAAAAACGGTGTCAAAACCATTTCCGACTGTTCCATCAACGGCGATATCTCCATGAGTTAAGGAGTCTTTCAATAAACGACTGGCAAATGGTAAGATCTTTTCTAGTTTCATTTACGTGGACCCTCCGTTATGTATAATTTCCCCTGATAGCTGTTACGTTTCTTTAATTCTGCATCAATGGCATTCAATACTGCCCACTTGTTAACGCTCCACATAGGCCCAACCATTAATTCAATAGGGCCGTCGCCTGTTATGCGGTGAATAATCATCTCAGGAGGAAGAATTTCCAGCTGATCACAAACAAGCGAGATATAGTCTTCAAAGGTAAGAAACTCAAGCAGCCCTTTTTCGTATTGTTTGACCATTGGTGTTCCTTTTAGAAGATGCAGTAAATGAATTTTGATTCCTTGAACATCGAGGTTGGCAACTTCACGTGCTGTTTCCATCATCATTTCATAAGATTCCTGCGGAAGGCCGTTAATAATATGAGAACAGACACGTATGCCATGCTTGCGTAATTTTTCAACACCTTCTTTGTAGCAGGCAAAGTCGTGAGCACGATTGATCATCTGAGCTGTTTTCTCATGCACGGTTTGCAGTCCAAGCTCCACAATAAGATACGTCCGTTCGTTAAGCTCGGCCAAATACTCAACAACATCATCAGGTAAACAATCAGGCCGAGTACCTATAGATAAACCGACAACATTTTTTTCCTGGAGAACGCCTTCGTATTTTTCCCGAAGTACTTCAACAGGTGCGTGTGTATTCGTAAACGCTTGGAAGTAGGCCATGTATTTACCATCTTTCCATTTATGATGCATTTTTTCACTAATTTCTCTAAATTGAACATCTAGTGGCTCGACTCGGTTACCTGCGAAGTCTCCGGATCCAGCGGCACTACAGAATGTACATCCGCCGTGGGCGACAGTACCGTCACGATTGGGACAGTCAAAGCCGCCATCGAGAGCAACCTTAAACACTTTGTGACCAAATTCTTGACGTAAATGATAGTTCCAGGTGTGGTAGCGTTTTTCATCTGATGCATATTTGAACGGGTTTATCTGATGCAAATCAGCAACCTCCTTAAAAGGTGAATAATTCAGTAGTTATTCATTATTATACAACTTTTTAAACAGAAGAAGGGGAGCTTCTGTAATAAGAAAAAGTCAGCAATGTTGAATGATGACTAGCTGACGTATTATTATTTTTTTGCTGTTTTGACAGCTTGTGCATCATATAATGCGCCCACTGAGGAGACAATTCTGAATTCGGTTTCCAAGCTTTGCTAGTCCTACAATATGAACATCGCTTTTCTTCCATTGCCCAACACGTTTCAGATTTCCAGCATTCGAATCAACAGTTCTTCTTCCCCGCGTCTCACCTTTGTTTTCATATCGGTTAAATTAATAAATCCTTCTTGTTCTCCAATGATTCCAGCTTTACTA
>NZ_JAZVJO010000558.1:0-6412 GCF_059453735.1 Peribacillus sp.
AAGGATGGGACAACTTGCGGACGTGAACGGAGTTTTTCTTTATAATGTTCAATCAATTCATTGCCGACAATACCTTGCTGCATAAGATCCTTTAATAAAAGTTCAGCGTATTTACTCCGCGACTTTTGCAGATGTCCTTCGAAAAGTAAACTAATGTGTCCATTGATTGGTTTGATTTTTCGTAAAACGGTCTTCATGAAAGCAGGATCATTATCCTTTTTGGTGATGACGGCCTGAATCATAATTTCATTATTAATCTCAGGAAGAGCATCTTTGATTTTATTAAACCCATCTTCTGTCAAGAAGGATTCAACAATCCATGTGTTGTTATCATCCTCTTTATTGATAATCAATCCATCTGTTAACTCAACGTTAACCAACTGGTTATCCTCTGAGATTAGCTGAACCGAAATTAATTTAAATGATTTCATAAAAGACCTCCGTTCTGCATCCTTTTTTTGTAATTATAGCATAATTAAAAGTAAGCAATCTCATAAAAAATCAGGACTTTGCGAATTTTTAAAAATTTATGAAAAAAGTATTAAAAAGGACGGCCGTCATCGCTTTTTGGTCGAATAATCCAATTTTAAAGGAGTTAAAAACTGTTTTTTGCGTTTAAAAACAGAAATGAAAAGATATTTCAGCGATTTTACCAGAGATTTGCGTTCAAGTAAGATAAGGACAGAAAGGAGTTGAACAAATGATAAATCAAGTAACGATTGTAGGGCGTCTGACAAGAGATCCAGAACTCAAGTATACCCCGGAGGGAAAGGCCGTTTCGAATGTAACTCTCGCAGTAAACCGAAACTTTAAGAATCAAGTCGGTGACTATGAAACGGATTTTGTACAGTGCACACTCTGGCGTAAAACGGCAGAAAATACGGCTGAATATTGTCGAAAAGGTTCATTAATCGGGGTTACCGGCCGTATTCAAACCAGAAATTACGAAAATCAAGAAGGGAAAAAAATTTATGTAACAGAAGTAGTCGCAGAAATGGTCAGATTTGTCGGACCAAAGCAGGCTGAAAGTAAGCCGCATGAATTTGAACATATCGAATTATAACTGGAGAGTGAGTGTATGAGAAGGATGGAGCCATTGACCCCTGAGGCTGAGAAGAACGGCAATCGTATGGAAACATCGGTATTTTTCCCGCCTAAACAGCGCATTGAAAGAGTGGAACAAATTACTGGAGACCTCATTAGTTTCATCGCAAAAACCCAAGTGAAAACGACCAATTTTGAATATCAGCTGGTGCAGCTGGAGATGATTGCAGCCCGGCTAGAGACAAAATATAAAGTGTTAATAAAAGAGAATGCTGAGATTCTGCAAAGACTTGAAAAGCTGGAACAAAGAGTGGACGAACTAACTAGTCCCGCCCTTATTCTTTAATTAAAAACCTTCCCCGCTTGATGTGTTTCCTCTGTTTCCCCGCAATTCCTCATAGTGCAGTCAGCACAAAGAAAAGATAAAATCCACTGGAAATGGCTGCTCCCAGCAGCCGTTTTTTCGTCATATTGCAAATATATCTTTATTTTATAGATTTTAACATTTATAATACTATTCAATATACATAAAATATTCAGAAAAATTATTGTCTATCTGTAAAATAAATGGGATAATGACAATATGAGGAAATGGTGTAGTCATCAGGAGAAAGGAGGCGGATAAATGAAGAGTCCAATTATCGAGGTGAAGCAGCTGAGGACAAGCTTCCAAACCGATGATGGGTCCATTCCGGTTGTTAATTCAATCGATTTTCATGTCTTGCCAGGCGAGGTGCTGGGAGTTGTTGGAGAATCCGGATGTGGGAAGAGTGTCACCTCATTATCAATTATGGGCTTAGTCGAAGCTCGAACAGGCAAGGTAGAAGGAGAAATCCTATTCAAAGGAGATAACCTCGCGAATGCCTCTGAAAAGAAAATGAGAAAAATCCGGGGAAACGAAATCGCCATGATTTTTCAGGAGCCGATGACAAGCTTAAACCCGGTTTTTACAATCGGACAGCAGCTTACTGAATCGCTTCGTGTACATAGAAAGTGGGGAAAGAAACAAGCGGCTGCAAGAGCAGTTGAAATGCTGAAATTAGTTGGTCTCGGTCGTGCGGAAGAACTGCTGAAACAATATCCACATCAGCTTTCCGGGGGGATGAGACAACGGGTAATGATTGCAATGGCCATGATTTGTGAGCCTGAGCTGCTAATTGCCGATGAACCAACAACAGCGCTTGATGTAACGATTCAAGCCCAAATTCTTGAATTAATGAAGGACTTAAATAAGAAAACAGACACGGCAATTTTGATGATTACCCATGATTTAGGAGTAGTCGCTGAAATGTGCCAGCGTGTCATAGTCATGTATGCCGGTAAAATTGTAGAAGAAGGCGATGTCCGTGCTGTCTTTCAAAATCCACTGCATCCATATACGGTTGGGTTAATTCAGTCGATTCCAGACATGCGTGTGAAAAAGGACCGGCTCTATTCAATTCCAGGCAATGTACCTAAGCCAGGCAGTCAAAATCTAGGCTGCCAATTTGCTCCACGGTGCGCCCATGTAATGGATCGTTGTATCAGTGAAACGCCAGCCTTAACCAATCATGAAAATGGGCAAAAAGTCCGCTGCTGGCTATACGAAGACGGGAAGGGAGCCGGCATCCATGACTCAGCCATTAGTTAAAGTAGACAATTTAAAAATGCATTTTCCAATTAAAGGAGGCGTGCTCGGTAAAACCATTGGCCAGGTAAAAGCCGTGGATGGCGTGTCATTTTCGATAAATAAAGGAGAAACCCTAGGGCTTGTTGGAGAAAGCGGGTGCGGGAAATCAACGACAGGCAGGATGCTGCTGCGGCTTCTTGAACCGAGCGAAGGGAAGGTCTACTTTGAAGGTCAAGATATCACCAATCTGCCTGCGGCAGAAATGAGAAAGCTTCGCCGTGAAATGCAGATGGTGTTTCAAGATCCTTTTGCTTCCCTTAATCCCCGCCATACGGTCGAGAAAATTCTCGAAGAACCGTTGATTGTTCATGGCATGAAGGATAAAAAGGAACGGAAACGAAGAGTCAAGGAACTTCTTGAGGTGGTAGGGTTAAGCAGTTATCATGCAAAACGCTATCCGCATCAATTCAGCGGCGGTCAGCGGCAACGAATCGGGATCGCTCGAGCACTGGCTGTGAATCCTAAATTAATTGTTGCTGACGAACCCGTATCAGCACTCGATGTTTCGATTCAATCACAAGTGTTAAATCTCATGCAGGATTTGCAAAAGGAATTTAATTTAACCTATCTCTTTATTGCACATGACCTTGGGGTTGTTCGTCATATCAGTGACCGGGTAGGCGTGATGTATCTCGGGAATATGGTAGAAATAACGGAAAGTGAAAAGCTTTATGAAAAGCCGCTTCATCCCTATACACAAGCCCTGTTGTCTGCCGTCCCGATTCCAGATGTTACGTATCAAAAGGAACGAGTTGTTCTTCAAGGTGATGTGCCAAGCCCTTCAAATCCGCCGGCTGGCTGTCCATTCCATACGCGTTGTCCTCAAGCGATGGAAGTTTGTTCATCTGTTAAACCTGTTCTGCAAGAATATGAACCTGGCCATTATGTAGCTTGTCATTTATATGAATGACTGCTCGTATCATACATTGGCAATTACTATTTAAAAAAATTGGGGGAAATCAAATGAAAAAAACCGGTTGGTTATTCTTAAGTATGTTTATGCTGCTATCAGTCATTCTAGCTGGCTGTGGAGACGACTCTAAGACGTCTACAGGGACGAAAGACGGAGACAGCAAAGATACAAGCGATAAAGGCGCTGTTATGATTTATGGACGAGGCGGCGATTCAACAGATCTTGATCCAGCAATCACAACAGAAGGGGAAGCGTTTATCGTAACCCAGCAGATTTATGAAACGTTGGTAGGCTATGAAAAGGATAGTACAGAAATTAAGGGAGAACTGGCTAAAGACTGGGAGATTTCTGAAGATGCCCTGACGTACACGTTCAACCTGAATGAAGGAATTAAGTTCCACGATGGAACGGATTTTAATGCTGAAGCGGTCGTTAAGAACTTCCAGCGTTGGGCACAAAGTAAAGATGAAGCTAAATTTGCTTATTATGCGTCCATGTTTGGCGGTTTTGAAGGCGACGAAGGGCATGTAATTAAAGAAGTAAAAGCGACAGACGATAAAACGGTTGTCTTTACTTTGAACCGTCCACAAGCACCATTTTTGAAGAATATCGCAATGAGTCCTTTTGCAATTGCCAGTCCAACGGCTTTTGAAAAGGAAGGGGATAATTTCACTAAAAACCCAGTAGGTACAGGTCCATTCAAATTTGTATCATGGAAAGCAAACGATATGATTGAATTGACGAAAAATGAAGAGTACTGGCAAGAAGGTCTTCCGAAGCTTGCCGGCGTTAAATTTAAAGTCATTAAAGAAAATGCCACTCGTTTAAATGCACTGATCAAGGGTGAAATTGACTTGATGGATGGCTTAAATCCAAGTGATATGGGCAAAGTGGAAGGCGACAGCAAGCTGCAGTTGTTCGAACGCCCATCCATGAACGTAGGGTACTTTGGATTTAACACAGAGAAGGAACCATTTAATAAAAAAGAGGTTCGTCAAGCAATCTCTCATTTAATCAATAAAGAAGAATTAATCGAAAGTTTCTACGAAGGAACGGCTGAGCCGGCAAAAAATCCAATGCCGCCATCCGTCAGCGGCTATAACGATAGTATTGAAGATTATGGCTACGATGTAGAAAAGGCGAAGGCACTTTTAAAAGAAGCAGGTTATGAAAAAGGCTTCAAAATGGATCTATGGGCTATGCCGGTAGCACGTCCGTACATGCCGGATGGACAAAAAGTGGCTGAAGCGATTCAAGCAAGTTTGAAACAAGTGAATATTGAAGCAAACATTGTAACTTTTGAGTGGGCTACTTATCTTGAAAAGGTACAGGCAGGAGAAGCACCAACCTTTATGCTCGGCTGGACTGGGGATAATGGTGACGCAGATAACTTCCTTTATACATTGCTTGATAAAGACACAATTGGTTCAAATAACTATTCACGCTATGTGAATGAAGATGTTCACAAATTATTGATTGAAGCTCAGTCCACTGCTGACGAAAACAAGCGTAATGAGCTCTATCAAGAGGCACAGGTTATTATCCATGAGGATGCACCTTGGGTTCCGCTTGTACACTCTAAGCCGCAATTGGCTGGTATAGCGGGAATTAAAGATTTTGTACCGCATCCAACGGGTTCACAATCGTTTATTGACGTATCTATCGAGTAATTTAAGCACCATCGGGGAGTATGGATACTTTCATGCTTCCCGTTTTTTTCATTGCCAACGACGGAACGTTTTCATTCTTAGAGAAAGCAGGTGATGTGGTTGTTTTCTTATACCATACGTAGGTTAGGTTCATTAATTCCTGTGCTTTTAGGAATGGCTTTGATCGTATTTATGATGATTCGAGCAATTCCAGGTAATCCTGCTCAAACGATACTAGGGCAGCAGGCAACCGCAACGGCTGTTGCCGCATTAACAAAAGATCTTGGGTTGGACAAGCCTTGGCATATTCAGTTTTGGAGTTATTTAAAAGGGTTATTCAGCGGGGATTTAGGCGTGTCATTGCGAACAAGACAGCCGATTTCTCAAGAAGTTTGGCCGTATTTGGCAGCTACGATGGAACTAGCTCTTGTAGCGATGATCGTTGCTGTATTCATAGGAGTAAATGCAGGAATTATCTCTGCTTGGTTTCAAAATTCATGGTTTGATTACATAGCAATGATCGTTGCGTTGATTGGTGTATCAATGCCGATTTTTTGGCTGGGTTTAATGGAACAATATGTTGTTGCCCTTCAATTTGATCTTCTTCCTACTTCAGGAAGAGATAATATCCGGGATCCTGTGCAGGCGATAACGAATCTCTATTTAATCGATACGTTGATTGCCGGCAGATTTGATCAATTTTTTGAAGTCATTAAACACTTAATTTTGCCCGGATTTGCCTTAGCGACCATTCCGATGGCGATTATCGCCAGGATGACAAGATCGTCTATGCTTGAAGTGATGCGTTCCGATTATATCCGAACTGCGCGTGCTAAAGGAGTGAAAATGTTTTGGGTGGTCTATAGCCATTCATTAAAAAACGCATTAATTCCTGTAGTTACCGTTATCGGTCTTCAGTTTGGTTCCCTTCTTGGTGGAGCCGTTCTTACTGAAACAGTATTCTCATGGCCAGGTGTTGGTACATATCTCATTAACAGTATTAAAGCAAAGGATACTCCTGCTGTTTTAGGATGTGTTATCATTTTCTCCATCTGTTTTAGTATCGTTAACCTTGTTGTAGATATTCTCTATGCATACATTGATCCACGTATCAAATCAAAATATAAATAAGGAGGT
>NZ_JAZVJO010000559.1:0-16105 GCF_059453735.1 Peribacillus sp.
CATCTTTTTTTCTCTATGAAGAGTCAAAGTCAACTTTTCATTCTTGCTGCAATCCATATTTTTCACCTCCACTAAATGATACCCACTAACTAATTAATCCACAATACACGCTCCGTAGAGTGACAAATTATCATTTTCCAGCTTTATATTTTTTCTGTAATAAAAGAGAGGACCATTTATATGATTGATCTAGCAGCAGTAGTGAAAAACGGCCTTATTTCATGTGTTTTTTGTAAAAAAAGTTCCAATTACCTAGTTTATTTTTCTACACGTTTAGTATATGCAACTTACGAAATACTCTGTTATATTACAAAATGCAACTAAATGACTCTATTTTGTAATATAAATGCGCCCACCTTGAAACACAGTTGTTACACATAGCTGGTATTCTATATCTACGATTTAAAAACAAAGGAGACTCGACTTTTGAAAAAACTAATATTGTCTATGACTGCAGCCTTTTTTCTAGTATTCGGTATTTCCGGCGTTGCATCGGCTAGTAGCAATACATATAAAGTAAAATCAGGTGACACTCTTTGGAAGATTGCCCAAAACCATAACATAACCGTTAAGCAGATAAAAAGCTGGAATCAGCTTAAAACAGATCATATAAAAATAAAGCAAGTTTTAAAAGTTAAAAAGACCTCTACTTCAGCTAAGAAAAAGACCACTACTGTAAAAAAGGCTTCTTCTAAAGCTTACAAGACAATGACTGTTAAAGCTACCGCCTATACAGCAAGTTGTAAAGGCTGCAGCGGCATTACAGCCACTGGACTTAATTTAAAAAAGAATCCATCCCTAAAAGCAATTTCAGTTGATCCTAAGAAAATACCATTGGGAACAAAAGTATACGTTGAAGGATATGGCTACGCAGTTGCTGCAGATAAAGGAAGCTCAATTAAAGGAAATAAAATTGATGTCTTTATCTCTTCAAAAGCAAAAGCTATTAAATGGGGAGTTAAAACTGTTAAAATTAGAGTTTATAAATAATCCATTCAAGACTCGGATAGGTTTCCGAGTCTTTTTCTCTGCTTTAATTTGTTTTCTAAATATTTAGATAATGTTATAATCATAGTGAACTTCTACCTTATCTAAGGAAAGGGGCAAATATGAATATTGTCATTATTGGTGCTGGCGCATTAGGAGTTTATTATGGAGCTAGATGGCAAGAAGCAGGACATCATGTTCAATTCTTGGTAAGAGAACGTCGAGCCCGTCAAATCGCTGAGGAGGGCTTATATGTAACTAGCCCGCATGGCAATTATCTCTTTCATGAGATTGATTACACGGAGAATGTTGAGGATATTGAAGACCCAGACTTAGTCCTGCTTTCTGTAAAAGGCCATCATTTGGAAGGTACACTCCCTGCTTTAAACTACTTAGTAGAAAAAGGAGCAAAAATCCTCCCCATCTTAAATGGTCTGGAACATATTCATATTCTCCAACAAACATTTGGCGAAGAAACTGTTATAGGCGGTTCAGCTTATATTATTGCCACTCTCAACGAAAGAGGACATGTTGTACATTCTAGTTCACAGCATGATTTGGTATTCGGACCCCTCCATCCCTCCCAGCAGGATCTATGTGATCGAATAGAGAAAATCTCTGATCAAGCGATTATGGATGCCCACCATTCTACTCAGATACTCAGAAGGATCTGGCAGAAATATTTATTCATTAATGCCTTTTCCGGTGTGACTACAGCTGCCAATCTAAACATTGGAGCAATTCGTCATTATCCAGAAACCTTCAGCCTGCTGAAAAAGGTGTTTATTGAGATGCAGCAATTAGCAGCAGCGTACGATATAGAGATAACAGACAGCCAAGTAGCACAAAGCATCCAGCAGCTGCAGAACCTTCCCGATGAATCAACGTCATCCATGCATCAAGATAGGAGAAAATTTTTAACGCTTGAAGTAGAGCATCTGCAAGGCGGTGCACTTAGACTTGCTTCAATGGCAGGACTCAAACTACCTGTCATTGAGACCCTCTATGGAATCATTAAACCATTTGAAAATTAACTAACCACCACCCGAAAACGGGTGGTGGTTTAATAGAAGCTATCATGATAAACTCCTCTTTGGCAATTCTAATACAATCTTAGTTCCCTTCATAGGTGCAGAATAGATTTCTATCAATCCTCCAGCAGATTTAGCTCTTTCTTCCATGCTAAATATCCCTACTCCCGAAGAATTTAATTTATGATCAAATCCCTGACCATTGTCTTCTATAAGTACCCGAATATGATTTGCTTCTTCCCGCATGGTTACTTTTGCTTTATCGACATACGCATATTTACGGATATTAGTAAGTGCCTCCTGGATAATTCGGTAGATTGTTAGTTCAGCATTGCTGTCAAGCCTTGTTAAAAGTCCACATTCGAATTCAACATCGATTTCGTAGAACTCTGCATACCGCACTAAATATGATCGAATTGCCGGCAACAAACCAAGGTCGTCTAGAACGGACGGACGAAGCTCCCAAGATATCTCTCGCACATCCTTGATTAGGTTAGATGTCTCATCATGCATTTGCTGCAGCAGTGGATGGTCAATCTCAGCTTGAAGGCGGCTGATCGTAATTAAATGACTATAGAGATTTTGTCCAATTCCATCATGGAGGTTTCTAGACAATACCTTCCTTTCTTCTTCCTGTACATCAATAATTCTAATCATCATTCGCTGTAATTCTTCTTCTACTCGCTTTCTCTCTGTAATTTCGTAGCGAATGGCTAGGTATTGATATGGGATACCCTCCTCATTCATGAATGGAACAATAGTGGTATCTACCCAATAAATAGTTCCATCCTTTGCTTTATTTCGAAGTTCACCCTTCCAGACCTGACCATTAGAAATCTTCTCCCATAGGTTCTGAAAAAATGTCTTTGAATGGTAGTTCGAATTAATGATTCGATGATCTTTTCCTAGCAATTCTTGTTTCGAAAACTTAGATATCTGACAAAATTGATCATTTACATACGTGATTTTTCCCTTTGAATTAGTGATGGCCACGATTGATGACTCATCCAGGGCAAACTTTAAATCACTTAATTCTTTGATCGATGTCTCTAATTCTTCAACGACTCGTTTATGGTCCGTCACATCCTGCCGAATCGCCAGATATTGATAGGGTTTATTCTTTTCGTTCATGAAGGGTACAATGGTTGTATCCACCCAATAGTAACTACCATCTTTTGCTTTATTCCGTAGTTCTCCACGCCAAACTTTGCCGCTGCTGATTGTACGCCATAAATCACTCATAAACTCTTGACTGTGATACACTGAATTAATCATGCGGTGATCCCGGCCAATTAATTCATTTGCTGTATATTGTGAAATATTGCAAAACTGCTCATTGACATAGAGGATCAGACCCTTGTGATCAGTAATGGCCACAATAGCTGCCTCATCTATCGCATATTTTAAATCAATCAATTCATTTAATGGCTGTGAGAGTTCTTTGTCCATTTTCGACTGATCTCTCACATTATGTATGATAAAAAGGAAATATTGCTTATTATCTGAAATGAAGCTATTCACTTTTAAAAACAATGGAAAAGTATACCCTTCCCGATGTTTTCCATAGAACTGCAGGACATAACCCTCTTCAATTTCATCAAGCTTAATATCAGGAATCAGCTCTTGGATATATACACAATATCCCGATTCATAACCGAAATAATTAATTGCTTCTTTATTCATATAGATAACAATGCCTGATTGATTAACCAGAATCGTTTCTTCACTAGAACCAGGCAACATAGGCCTTTTTTTAATATCAAAGTTGTTCATTTACTGACCTCCTGCTTAAAGTGAATGATTGGAATTAAACATTACCTCCAGCTTGTTCGCATACTTTGCGATGCTGTTTTGTTCGTTCTCGGTAAAAAGATGACTGCTTCTATTCCCAGCTAATAATGCCCCTTTTGCCGTTCCATTTATAAGTAGAGGTACTGAATAAGCTGAAAGCAACTGTTCTGCCAGCATAATCGGATGTTCTAAAACCATACTACTTTTATCGTTTGAAAGGTCGGATATCATCATAGGGCGGCCAGTCGAAATCACTTTGCCGGCAATCCCCTTTCCATAACGGACCGTAATTCTCTTATACTTTTCATTTCTGTTACCAGATGCATAAGGCCATTTTATATCTGTGCCTATCTCATCTTGTATGGCTATTGCTGCAAAATCACAGTTTAATTCCGCACGCATCTCGTGACAAACATCTAAAACATCTAGAAACGTAGGTTGATCCATTTCTGCGTCATTTCCCCTATATTCCATATCCAAGCAGCCCCTTTTTTAATGCATAAGCGACTAATTCAGGTCTTTTTTTCATTTGGAGTTTTTCCATCACGTGTCCTTTGTGGTTTTCTACTGTTTTCACACTAATAATGAGCTGCTCGGCGATTTCTTTATTAGAAAAGCCTTTTGCAATTAATGCGAGTACTTCCTTTTCACGATCAGACAGCAGACTGTAAGTGTCTACTCCACCTTTTTGAATCGTACCCATGTATTCTTCCATCAGCCGCTTAGTTGCAGAAGGATGAAGATAAGCATCACCCGCTGCAACGGAACGAATAGCCGTAACCAATTCATGGTGAGGAGCACTCTTTAAAATACAGCCAGACGCCCCAGCTTGTATGGCCCTGAATAAGTATTCTTCATCATCATGCATAGTAAGGATTAAGATGGTCACCTTCGGCAGCAATTTTTTCAATTCGGAGGTAGCCGACAAACCATCTTTGCCATGCGGCATACTTAAATCCATGACAATTACATCTGGATTTAACTCTAATGCTTTTTGTATTCCTTCATTTCCTTCAGATGCTTCCCCCACTACTTCAAGGTCATCATGAGAATTTAACAACATGGTTAGCCCCATTCTGACTACTGCATGGTCATCTACTAGAAGTACGTTAATCACAATTTACCCTCTCCCTTTTCCCCGATCTTTTTATAAGGGCATGTCAATCAGTATACTCGTTCCTTTTCCTTGTGCGGAAGCAATGTCACATGTCCCTCCAGCCAAAAGCATCCTTTCCTGCATAGCTCCCAACCCTGAGGACAGATTTTCTCTTAACACTTTCTTCACGTTAAACCCTTGTCCGTGATCTACAATTACCACTTTTATGTCATCTTCCCTCCAGTCGAGCTGGATAGAAGCCGAATCTATATCTGCATACTTTGCAATATTAATTAATGCTTCTTGGCAAACACGGAAGATCGCAATTTTATTTTGTTCAGGCAGGATCTTTTCTTCTCCAATTGATTCAACTGTCACTACAATTCCATAGGTAGACGTATATAATCTTACATAACTCTTTATCGCAGACACTAAACCTAATGAAAGAGTAGGAGGATGGAGTTCAACTGACAGCATCTGAATTTCTTTAATCGTTCTTTCCATTGTTTGCTGCATTTCCTGAAGATAAGCCTTCATTCCTGGTTGTTCTATTCCCATCTCGATATACTGCAGGCCCGTATACAGGCTATAAAGTGTTTGGCCGACACCTTCATGGAGTTCCAGCGCTATTCGTTTAATTTCTTCATCTTGAGACTGAATAATATATGAACTGATACTTTTTGTAACAGAAATTCCTTCCATGGTGATGCCTCCTATTAGTCTGCAGTTTGTTTAATACAGAAAAAAGGTGACAGCGCCAAAGAAACCTTCAGCCCCATCACACTCTTATTCTTAATTCGTCATATTTATTTTTTTGTAATCTGTTATATCACTAAGTAGACCAGCATACTGCTTAACTTCACCTGCATCGTCTTTTATAGCACTTATCGTAAGCCATTCCAAGTAGTTCTGCCCATCTTTACGTTGATTCCAAATTTCTCCTTGCCAATATCCTTCTTCTTGAATCGTTTTCCACATTTCTTTATAAAACTCCGGCGATTGCTTGCCAGATTGCATCATACTAGGGTTCTGACCGATAACCTCTTTCTCACTGTAGCCTGTAAGCTTAGTGAATGCTGGGTTTGTCATTATAATTTTACCACTTTTGTCGGTAACTAGCAGCCCTTCTCCAGTTGCATTGACCACTTCCTTTGTCAACGCAAGTCTTTCTTGGAAGTGCATCCAAATGACAAGCACTAAGCTGGCAAGCGCCACTTCAGAAAATGCCATAAAGCCTATTGCATAATGTCCTGTTAAACTGAATAAGAAGGCCAGGATAAGCGGGGGAAAGAAACCACCCAGACCACCCATAGCTGATACAATCCCATTTGCAATACCAGCTTGCTTTTGAAAATAACCCGGTACTAATTTAAAAATGACTCCATTTCCCATCCCTGAACAAAAGGCAATTCCGATACATCCAACTGAATACCACATGATAGTCGGGGAGAAGGATAAAAGAACTCCGAATAAGCTAAATCCTGTAAATACATACATTAACAGAATAAGTGGTTGAATTCGATCAGCCAGCCAGCCTCCAATTGGTCGCATAAACGTCGCGACAGCAATAAATCCGGCTGTCCGTAACCCCGCATCAACCTTTTCCAATTCAAAATTCATTACTAAGAAATTGGGAAGGTATACAGTGAAAGCAACAAATGATCCGAAGGTAATAAAATAGAAGAGACTCAAGAGCCATAGCTTTTCATTTTTATAGACACTTTTTATTTGAACCATTAGTGGTGTCTTGACCTTCACTTCGTGCTTATCGCCAAGGAAAAAGTTAAGAATTACGAATATCCCAAGTAGAATCATATAAAGCTGAACAGTAGCACTCCAACCTATTTTGGTTGCTACGACCGGTGCGGCAAACGTACTAATTGCAGTACCGATATTACCTGCGCCATATATTCCATTTACAAAGCCATGCTTTTCTTTCGGATAATATTTAGGAACTGAGGTAACACCCACAGAGAATACTGCTCCCCCAAGCCCTAAGAACAACCCTCCAATTAATAAATCGATAAATGAATCTGCCACACTTATATAATAGATAGGAAAGAATAAGAGCACAAAACTTATCAAGAATATGATACGTGCACCAATTTGATTTGCGTAGTAACCAAGGGGAACACGCAAAATGGAACCAAGAACAACAGGGATGGCGGTTACCCAAGCAAGCTGCTCTGGAGGGATCGCTATGTCCTCTTTAATAAATGGAAGTAAGGATGAAAGCAGCACCCAGATCATAAACCCTACAACCAAGTTCATTGTTTGCAGCGGCAGTTGAATTTTCTTAATCATGATTAACACTTTCCTTTCGGATTAGGTAAAATAATTGTCCTTCCGCATCAAACGCTGACCATTGACGATCAGTTAGAAGCGTCTCGCTTGAAGCAGGTATGGCAAAAAAATTGAAATGGTCAAAGTAAATTCGAATATGTGTATGTTCTGGACACCATTCAATTTTTTCGATTGTTTTTTTGACAAAGTGAGCTTGCTCTCCCTCACTTGACTGAATAGCCACGGACACTGGCACCGAAACAAATTGCTGAATGGTTTGGATATCAATGGCTGCCACAAGTTCCACATCCTTTTGCCGGATAGATATGAAGTTGATAACCTTGAAGGTATTCCCAAAACCGAGCCGTTCCTTTTGTATCAAGGTAAGCATAGGTTTCTTCTTCAGATGTCCAGCTGCTCATACCCTTTACTTCAGCAATGACGATATCTGAACCATTCTCCTTTTTTTCCTCGAGATACCAATTCAGTGGTTTCCCTTCGAAGAGTTCCTGAAGCAAGCAGTTAATCTCACTTTGAAAATGACCGGCACTCTTTCTGATAAAGCAGAAATCAAGATAGGTTTCATTATTCATCATCCTCTATCTGCTCCCTTCAGTTTCTTTACGTCATATTTATACAAGAATAAGGCTGCAGGAAAAATCACGAGATTTAACGCACAATAGATTAAAGCGTTTTTATAGTTTTCATAAAAATATTGATGGACCATTTTTTGTGTAAAAATAATATTTAAGAATAAAACCATACACATTAAAATAAATCTCATATTTTTAGCCTTCATAGCGCTTTACCTTCACCGCATAGACGGCTCCCTTCTCCACTTTCACCATTATTTCTGGAAGCGGACGCCTTGGTGGTCCTGCTGTAGGTTCTCCTGTTTTCACGTCAAACTTCCCGTGATGACAGGGACAAATCATTTCTCCCTCAGCTTTGACCCAATAAACTGGACACCGAAGATGTGTGCAGGCATTCTGGTAAGCTACGAATTTATTCTCACCCAGTCTGATTAGCAGCGCACTATCATGCTCTCCAGGGAAAGCGAACTCTACGGAATCACCAATAGGAATGGCAGCTATATCCGTTATTTTCTGATGCGGATATTCCTTTTCGCCAAGACCCATTAGTTCCTTTGCAGCGAGTCCCCCCCAAGGAAGAGAGGATACAGCGAATACGCCTGCCGCACCCGCCAATGTTTTCATGAACCCTCGCCGATCTAGTTTCCTTTCATTATTACGATTAATGTTGTGTGTATAATTATCTTCTTCAAAGGGGAACCTGTTGTTCTTTTCCATTGTAACTGCTCCCTCCTAAAATAGTTTAGTTACGCCTTGCAGAATTCCAGGGAGGTTTACACGTACATTCGTTTCCCCTTCCAGCTTCATGCTCGCGGTCCATTTTCCGTTATCAAGATTAAATTGTTTTTGCTTCATTTCGATTTCTTCCTCAGTAAGCCATTGCAAAGTGTTAGTTGGACACACACTGGCACACATTGGGGGAATCCCATCTTTTGTCCGATCAATACAAAGGTCACATTTATACATTAGGTTTTGTTCTGTATCAAATTTTGGTATTCCATAAGGACAAGCTATTGTACAGTTCTGACAACCAATACATTTTTCAACCAGCGCGGATAAAACAGCTCCGGTTTCATGAATCTGAATAGCTTGAGCAGGACAACTTCTCGCACAAGCAGGGTTCACGCAATGAAGACACATTAAAGGCATTGTTTGACGATTCACGAAAGGATTCACATCATACACATAGTTTCGATTGCGTTCTTCGTGCCCGCCGCACTGGGTGCAGGCAGCCAGACAAGCCCGGCAGCCAATACAATTTTCAAGCTCTATATATAGACGTTGCTCCACTTAAAGCACCTTCTTTATTTCTAATTTTTCTATTTGTGCCGCACAAGCCTTAAACTCCGGCATCCTTGAAATCGGGTCAAGCGCATCAATAGTCAGTAGATTAATAGACTCATCATGACCAAAAGAATAAGGAACGAAAACCGTATCTTTCCGAATCGCTTCAGTAATCTTCACTTTATAAAATGCTTGCCCGCGTCTTGTATAAAGGCGAATGGTTTCGTCATGTTCAATGCCGTATTCAACCGCTTTTTCCGGATGAACTTCTATAAATGGTTCCGGACACATGTCATTAAGAAATTTAATTCTTCGAGTCTGATTACCAGATAAATAGTGGTAGACGACACGCCCTGTTGTTAGACGCAGCGGATACATCTCATCTGGCTCTTCAGCTGGAGGTCGATATGGAAGGGCACAGATTTTTGCTTTTCCATCGGGATGATAAAATTTCTTATCAAGAAACATATGCGGTGTACCAGGATCATCTTCACTCTTACACGGCCAGAAGACCCCATCCTGTTTGTCGATTTTATCCCAAGTTGCACCGAAATAATCGGCATAGCCGCCTTTGGATGCTCCGCGAAATTCATCAGCTACATCTCTTGCTGTTTTCAGATGAGAAAAGTATTTCCCTCTTCCTAACCGTTCAGCAAGATCAATTTGAATTTGCCAATCCGGCTTAGACTCACCAACCGGCTCCTGTGCTTTATTAATTTTAATAATTCTTCCTTCTAGGTTTGTTACGGTTCCTTCATCCTCTGACCATGTTGTCGTCGGCAGTACCACATCGGCAAATTCACATGACTCAGAGAGATAAAAATCAGCGCAAACCATAAAATCCAGTTCCTTCATTACTTTTCTAACATAATTTAAATTTGGAGCGGATACAGCTGGGTTCGAGCAGAGCAAATATAAACCCCGAATTGTTTTTTCTTCCATTAAACCAAACATCTCATATGCAGAAACACCTGGCTTTGGCATCTCGGATGGATCTATTCCCCAAAATGCACTTACTTCCTTTACATGCTCGGGATTAGCAATCTTACGGTAGCCGGGAAGTGCATCGGCTTTTTGTCCATGTTCTCGGCCGCCCTGTCCATTTCCCTGTCCAGTTAGCGTTGCAACACCTGACTTAGGGCGTCCGATTTTCCCAGTTATCAAGGCCATGTTTGTATAGCCGGAGACATTATCAACGCCTTTTATCTGTTGTTCGATTCCTCTTGCAAACATGACGATTGCATTTGGCGCTTTCCCATATAATTCTGCAGCAAGGATAATTTTCTCTGGATCAACACCCGTAATTTCGCTTGTATATTCTGGAGTGAATAATTTCACTAATTCTTTCGTTTCTTCAAAACCATTTGTGTGATCATTAATAAATTGTTCATCTGTATAATTATTTTGAATTAATAAGTTCATGATTCCATTTGCAAGAGCTAAGTCTGTTCCAGGTTTTAAATCCAGATGGACATCTGCTCTTCTTGCTATCGGTGTTTCCCGTGGGTCCACTACGATTAAGTACCCTCCACGCTCTTGAACGGACCAAATCCGAAACATTGAGGTCGGATGACACTCAGCCGTATTGCTGCCAGCCATAAAAATGCAATCTGTTTCATGGATATCTGTCCAAGGAAGCGTCGAACCTCTATCTACTCCGAACGAACGAAGAAACCCACCCGCTGCACTAGACATACAGAACCGCCCATTATAATCAATATAACGTGTTTGAAGTCCTACCCGAGCAAATTTACCAGTCAGATAACATTTTTCATTTGTCATGGATACTCCACTATAAACAGAGAGTGAATCTTTCCCGTAATTCTTTTGGAGTTCTTGAAATTTAGTGGTTATAAGATCATAAGCCTCTTCCCAGCTTGCTTCTCGGAACCCTTCTTTTGTTCCTTTTAATGAGGCATCATCACGAATAAGTGGTTTTAATAACCGATCTGAATGGTTTGTCTGCTGATAAGCGGTCACACCCTTTGGACACATTTTCCCTAGTGTTACCGGCCAATCATATCTAGGCTCAACCCCCACAATTTTATTGGAGACCGTATTCACTCTCAGGTTCATCCCGCACTGCATACCGCAATAGCTGCAATGTGTCTTAACCAATTTTTCGTTTGGATGAACGACATTCTCTACTTCTTTAAAAAACTTATCCTTCTGCATTTTGATTTGCCTCCTTAACTTTCAATTGGTGAGTAGGAGCTCCTGAAAACTGAGCGATTCGATATTTTCTTCTGCACGGCAGACATAATTCAGCGAGATGGAAGCCCTCTTCCTGTTTAAATTCAATCTGGTTAATGCCCAAAACATCAATTACATCATTCGATTGTTCAACCGATACGAATCCCTCTCCGCATACTTTACATTCCTTCATAGACTGTTCACTGTAATGTTCACGATAATTTTTAGCGAAGATACTAAGCGGTCTAAATGGAATGTGTGCCAGTTTTCCAAAAGGAAGATAGATTAAAGTAATAATGACGGAATACTGATGGATTAAAGACATAACTGAATGACCAAACCCATGAAGCAGTACATTCATGAAGGTCAACGTGAGGCCCGTAATCGAAACAAATAGTAATAGGTATAGAGGAAGAAAGTCGTACATGAATTTTTGTTCGGCACGAGCTTGATTATTTTTCAATCGACGATAAAGTGCCATACATACTCCGATGATAACCATTGTGGCTGTTATGTTCAGTGCATTGTAGGAAAGATTCGCAATGATACCATCCGCAGGAACGGTTAAAACATTTACTCCGATCATAATGATGTTATACATACCATTGTCGTCCATCGTGAAGTACATCCAGCCAAATACAAGCGGAAACGTAACGAAACAAGAAAGAATAGTACCTCCGCCCATCAAAACATGCTGCAGCCAACGATAGATTCCGCGGTTCCAAATGAATTTATAAGTTACTAGATGATTGACGGTGGTTGCAGGCGTTGATTTTTTAAATAACAGCTTCATTCCTTTTTTGATCAGGATTTTAGTAGGCGGCCGTTCTCCCCAAGCAATAAAGCGATAAAAAAAGCCTCCAATAAAAACAATTGTACCTACCATGTATCCGTATAGGTTTAAATCTATATGTGTAAACATTCTTGTTCCTATAAATGTAAGGATGAACAGACCAAGGATGGCAAGAAACATCGATTTGGCAAAATTCGAGGCAAATGCCTGATTGATTGTTTGTTCTTTCTTTCCTGGAATGACTGTTTGGTGGTTCATAATTATTCCCCCTCTTTCATAACTCCGGTCTTTTCTTTCTATATCTTCATTCTAATTGCTACCTCTTATCTTCCATATCAGGGAAACTCCCTATTGTTTCGGGGAAATTCCCCTATTTTCTAAATTTTTGATCATCATAGGCATAAGATTTAAGTTAATCTGGATTATTGATTATACTTTTAGGAGAATAGTTTGCTAATAAAATCGATTGACTGGAGGTTTTTAAATGAAAGACTATGGGATGTACGTAAATGGAGAATGGTCTGATTTCAATCTGGACAAAATCGAAGTGAAAAATCCTGCAAACGGTGAGGTGGTCGCCACAGTACCAAATGGCGGCACGGCGGAAGCTAAAAAAGCAGCTGATGCGGCCTATCAAGCCCTAAAAGGCTGGTCTGCTTTGTCTGTTTACGAACGATCGGAGCTTATCTGGAAGTGGCATCACTTAATTAATGAACATAAAGATGAAATTGCACGTGTAATGACGCTTGAACAAGGTAAACCTTTAAAGGAAGCAATTGGTGAAATGACTTATGCCAATGGTTTTCTATCTTGGTATGCAGAAGAAGGTAAACGGATATATGGGGAAACCATCCCATCCGCTCAGACAAATAAACGCTTGTTTGTCACTAAGCAGCCTGTTGGCGTTGTGGCTGCCATCACACCATGGAATTTCCCAGCGGCCATGATTACCCGCAAAGTTGGTCCCGCCCTTGCAGCCGGATGTACGGTTCTTGTGAAGCCTGCTGGTTTAACACCCCTCACAGCACTAAAGATGGTGGAACTGGCTGATGAAGCCGGCATTCCAAAAGGTGTCATCAATGTCGTGACAGGCAAATCATCTGAAATCGGAAATGCTTGGCTAGAAGACAGCCGGGTCCGCAAGCTTACCTTCACAGGTTCCACTGAAGTTGGTAAAGAGTTAATGAAGGGCTCCGCTGATACAGTTAAGAAAATATCCCTTGAACTCGGAGGCCATGCTCCCGTTATCGTCCTTGAGGATGCAGATCTTGGTAAAGCAGTAGAAGGAGTCATCAATTCGAAGTTCCGAAACGCCGGACAAACATGCGTCTGTTCAAACCGAGTCTATGTTCATGAGTCCATTTATGAAGTGTTCATTGAGAAATTGACGGAAAAAGTTCGGTCTTTAAAGGTTGGCAATGGGCTTGATGAGGGAATCGATATTGGGCCGCTTATCAACCAAGATGCTGTTGACAAAGTACTGAGTCAGATTGATGACGCACTCAGTAAAGGGGCTAAACTTGAAGCTGGCGGTAAATCCAGCGGTGGGTTCTTTATCGAGCCAACCATTATTTCTAATATCGATGACAGCATGCTCTGCATGAAAGATGAAACATTTGGCCCACTTGCTCCTATAGCTTCTTTTAAAACAGAAGAAGAAGCGATTGAACGTGCAAATAACTCAATCTATGGTCTGGCTGCATATGTATTTACAGAAAACATTAGCCGCGGTATTCGAGTAACCGAAGCCCTGGAATATGGCATCATCGGCCTAAATGACGGACTTCCATCTACACCCCAGGCACCATTTGGCGGTTTTAAACAAAGCGGCCTCGGACGTGAAGGCGGTCATCATGGAATAGAAGAGTACTTGGAAGTGAAATATATTTCACTAGGATTATAAATCCCTAAGAGGAGGATGAATCATGTCTAAGAGCTTATATCAAAAAGAACATTTAGTGCATTTAAACAAAATCAAAAATTTAGCCCCTAATCAGCTTCACGCATTCGCGGAATTCAATGCAACTGTCCTGAAAGATGGCGCGCTGAGCAGAAAAGAGAAAGAAATTATTGCTGTGGCAATCGCTCATGTGACAGAATGTCCATATTGTATTGATATTCATACAAACAGTGCCAAAGCTGAAGGTGCAATGCTTGAAGAACTCGTTGAAGCCGTATTTGTTGTATCTGGTTTAGAGGCAGGCAGTGCGGTTACACACAGCACCCATATGTCTAATGCTCTTGATACAGATGCAAATGATGCGCTTTACAATCGCTCTAACCTAAACAATCTTGGTCAATTAAAAGAAGCTGCGCCAGAAGGTTTTAATGCCTATTCACAATTCAGTGCAGCGGCGATGAAAGCAGGTACCCTTTCAGCTAAATTCAAAGAAATCATTGCCGTGGCAGTTGCTCATGCAACACAATGCCCATATTGCATCGATGTTCATACGAAGAATGCTGATAAACAAGGTGCGACAAAAGAAGAACTTGCGGAAGCTGTCCTTGTCACCGCAGCCTTGCTTGCCGGAGGAGCGTATGCTCACATCGCAAATTTAATTGAAAGTTACGGCGAATAAGTATAGAGAAAAACGCTCAAGGCAAAGCTGCCCTGAGCGTTTTTTCATGGGGGTATCTAGAATGAAATCATTCTATTTTGAGCTGAAAATTTAGTTAATCCCGTCTGAATGGTTGACCGTCTGCGTAGTGCCTAATCCCGTCTGGGAGCAGCATATTCCTGTCTATAGAGTCGATATTCCCGTCTCGCCTCCTCTGAATTCCCAGTGGGTATCTGAAACTGAACTCATTAGGAATAATTAGCTTTGATGCTCTTGAGTGTAGTTTCTATGCCCTGTACATAACTTGTTTTAGGCAAATGCCCCATCGCTTTTTCATACTTTTTCCCATCTAAAATGACAGCCTCTTCAGTTAAATATAACATTTCTTTACATTCTGACATAAATTTATCGAATATCCCTAACAACCTAAATAGGTTTATGCCAGCTGTTGAAACACGCTTGGTGTATCCAAGGTACTCTCTTGCTATATTGATAATTTCCTTCCCAGTAATTACGCCTGATCCAGTAATGTTCCAGTTACCGCCATCAAAACGATTTCGTAAGGCTAATTCGACCATCGCCTTTGCTCCATCTGGGATATAGATATATTCCCTTGCAAGTTCCTGGTTTCCAATGAACATTGCTCGTTTGTTTTTCACCATGTTTTCAAAGGTGTAATTGAGCAGGCTGTTTCCATTTGGACCATAAAAGTCTGGAAAATGAGCGATGAATAAGGGTACTTCGGCTTCCCTCGCCATATGTTCAAGCCGCAAACGAATTTTCCCTTTTTTCGTATGAGGATTTTTTTCGTGGGTCTCGTCTATTGGCATCCCCTCACTTCTGCCATATGCATAAATATTGTCTACGAGAGCGAGCTTGGCCCCAGTTTTTTTTGCCGATTTCAAAATATTAGCCATTAACAGCGGTTGCTTCTCCGCCCATTCCTGGTATGGAATATTTACTGCATGAAAAATCACATCCATATTCTCAACCGCATCTGTTAGTTGCTTCAGATTAAATACATCTCCGGCAATCACCTGGATTTGTTCATGCTTACCAAACATTTTCTCTAACCTGTTTTTATTTCTGGCAAATGCCGTTACAGCGATTCTTTTATCAACTAGTTCATTTACAAGTGCGCTCCCCATACCTCCGGTTGCCCCTAAGACGATGACCTTTTTCATTCTCTCATCTCCCACCCTTCAGTTAACCACTGGTCAATAGCAAACAAAATGATGAATCAAGCTAAAACAGCCTTCAAAATCAAATTCACATGTGTTTCAGCCAGCCCTTTAACTTCGTCATATGTTTGATCGTTTCGGCTATGAACTGTTACAAATCCATGAACGGATAACAGGACAAACCATATTTCTTTAGGACCAGCCTTCTTCTCAGTAAGCTGATGGATCGTTTTAGCAAATCGTTCATAGCTTTTATTCGGTTCTTGTTTTAAATAGCTCTTCACTTCTTTATCTTTCGTTAAAAACATTAATTCA